>RGHP01000041.1 GCA_010024125.1 Gammaproteobacteria bacterium
CGCGCCTCGAACAAGTCAGCAACACGTGGAAGACCACCAGTAATATCTCGAGTCTTCGATGATTCCTGTGGAATACGCGCTACAACTGAACCTGCCTCGATATTCGTTCCGTCTTCAAGTGACACAAGTGCACCACCTGGCAGCAAGAAGTGGGCGATTGGCTCATCAGTGATCGCCGCGCCTTCAGCGTAGAGGAAAATACCTGGCTTTAAGTCTTTACCCGCAGCAGGACGATCCTTCTCATCAATGATCTCGTAGTTCGCAAGACCCGTGAGTTCATCCACCTGACGCTTCACGGTAATACCGTCTTCAAACGCCTGATAGCGAACGATACCAGCTCGATCAGCAATAATTGGGTGCGTATGTGGATCCCATGTTGCAACCACAGCACCGGCATCGACTTTCGCACCTTCTTGGACGCTGATGACAGCACCGTAAGGCAGTTTGTACCACTCGCGCTCACGGCCATGCTCATCAGCGATACTCAGAGCACCCGAACGCGATACAGCAACCAAGTCACCGTTTGAACGCTCTACCCACTTGAGGTTGTGCAAGCGAACAGTACCGCCGTGCTTCACATCGATGCGATCAGCAGCAGACGCTCGGCTCGCAGCACCACCGATGTGGAACGTACGCATGGTCAACTGTGTACCTGGCTCACCGATTGACTGGGCTGCAATCACACCGACAGCCTCACCAACGTTAACCAGATGTCCGCGACCAAGGTCACGGCCATAACACTTCGAGCACACACCATGGCGGACTTCACAAGTGATTGGTGAACGAACCATCACTTCATCCACACCCCAGCCTTCGATCTGCTCGGCTAGCTGCTCGTCAATCAACGTACCAGCTTCAAGGACAACTTCGTCCGTACCAGGCTTCACAACATCTTGCGCGACCACTCGACCAAGAATTCGGCCGGCGAGTGGAACAACAACATCACCGCCTTCAATGAGAGGCGTCATACGAAGACCTTCTTCAGTTCCGCAATCATGATCTGTGATCACAAGATCCTGAGCAACGTCAACGAGTCGACGAGTCAAGTAACCTGAGTTCGCTGTCTTCAATGCGGTATCGGCCAAACCTTTACGCGCACCGTGTGTCGAAATGAAGTACTGCAGTACCGATAGACCTTCACGGAAGTTCGCGGTAATTGGTGTCTCAATGATCGAACCGTCTGGCTTCGCCATCAGACCACGCATACCAGCGAGCTGACGAATCTGCGCAGCTGAACCTCGAGCACCTGAGTCGGCCATCATAAAGACTGAGTTGAACGAATCTTGTTGAACCGTCTTGCCTTCAGCATCGACAGTATCTTCTTTACCAATCCGCTCCATCATCTTCTTGGCGACAAGATCATTTGCTCGCGCCCAGATATCAATTACCTTGTTGTACTTCTCACCTTGAGTGACAAGACCAGAAGCGAACTGATCTTCGATCTCTTTCACCTGTGCTTCGGCTTCACCGATGATTTGCGCTTTCTCTTCTGGAATCTCGAAGTCGTTGACGCCAATCGATGAACCAGAGCGTGTTGCATAACTGAAGCCCATGTACATCAACTGGTCAGCGAAAATCACTGTTTCCTTCAAACCAACGCGGCGGTAGCACGAGTTGATCAAACGAGAAATTGCTTTCTTCGTCATGTTTTGATCAACCAATGAGAATGGCAATCCAGTCGGTACGATTGAGAATAGAATCGCACGGCCAACAGTTGTTTCTACGATGCGCGTTTCTGATGTGCCGTTACCGTCAGCATCATTTACAGTCTCATCAATACGAACTTTGATCTGCGCCTGCAAATCCACTTTACGCGCACCATAGGCACGCAAGACTTCGTCCGTATCAGAAAACACCATGCCTTCGCCTTTGGCATTGATGCGATGACGCGTCATGTAATACAGACCCAAAACAACGTCTTGAGAAGGAACGATAATTGGCTCACCGTTCGCAGGCGACAGAACGTTGTTCGTCGACATCATCAGCGCCCGCGCTTCAAGCTGCGCTTCAAGCGTTAACGGCAGGTGAACAGCCATCTGGTCACCATCGAAGTCGGCGTTATAGGCCGCACACACGAGTGGGTGAAGCTGAATTGCTTTACCTTCGATAAGCAATGGTTCGAACGCCTGAATACCCAAACGGTGAAGCGTTGGCGCCCGGTTCAATAGAACTGGATGCTCGCGAATTACTTCAGCCAAGATATCCCAAACCTCAGGCGTCTCGCGCTCAACCATTTTCTTGGCGGCTTTGATCGTTGTCGCAAGACCACGTGCTTCAAGCTTCGCGTAGATAAATGGTTTGAATAGCTCAAGCGCCATCTTCTTAGGAAGACCACACTGATGCAGTTTCAAGTACGGACCAACCACGATTACCGAACGGCCAGAGTAGTCAACACGCTTACCAAGAAGGTTTTGACGGAAACGACCCTGCTTACCTTTAATCATGTCAGCAAGCGACTTCAATGGGCGCTTGTTTGAACCAGTGATTGCACGTCCGCGACGGCCGTTATCAAGCAATGCATCAACTGACTCTTGCAGCATCCGCTTCTCGTTACGAACAATAATGTCCGGAGCGCGGAGCTCAAGGAGACGCTTCAAACGGTTGTTTCGGTTGATGACACGACGATACAAATCGTTCAAGTCAGATGTTGCGAAACGACCACCATCCAATGGAACCAATGGACGCAGATCTGGCGGGAGTACAGGAAGTACTTCCATGATCATCCATTCTGGCTTGTTACCACTGTCACGGAATGACTCAAGCAACTTCAAACGCTTCGACAGCTTCTTCAGCTTTGTTTCAGAGTTTGTATTTGGGATCTCTTCACGCATGGTCGCGATTTCATCATCGAGATCCATATCCATCATCAGTGCACGAATCGCTTCGGCACCCATCATGGCTGTGAAGTCATCTTGATATTCTTCAAACGCCTCGAAATATTGCTCATCCGACAACAATTGACCACGCTCGAGTGGCGTCATACCTGGATCAACAACAACATATGTTTCGAAGTACAGAATGCGTTCGATATCACGCAGTGTCATGTCGAGTAGCAAGCCGATCCGCGATGGCAGCGACTTCAAGAACCAAATGTGACACACTGGGCTTGCTAGCTCGATGTGACCCATCCGCTCACGACGTACCTTTGTTTGCGTAACTTCAACGCCACACTTTTCACACACAACACCACGGTGCTTTAAGCGCTTGTACTTACCGCACAGACATTCATAGTCTTTAACCGGTCCGAAGATACGCGCACAGAACAAACCATCACGCTCAGGCTTGAACGTCCGATAGTTAATTGTTTCTGGCTTTTTCACTTCACCGAAGGACCACGAACGGATTTCTTCAGGTGACGCAAGACCAATACGGATCCGATCGAAGTCGGCGGATTGTCCCTGGCTCTTTAACAGGTTTAACAAATCTTTCATTGCTTAAATCTCCAATTCCTGCCGACTTACTCGTTTTCCAGTTCAACAGAGATACCGAGTGAACGGATCTCCTTGACCAGTACGTTGAATGATTCAGGCATACCAGGCTCCATGCGGTGGTCGCCATCGACGATATTTTTGTACATACGGGTACGACCATTCACGTCATCTGACTTCACAGTCAGCATTTCCTGAAGGGTATAGGCCGCGCCATATGCTTCCAGTGCCCACACTTCCATCTCACCGAAGCGCTGGCCACCAAACTGAGCTTTACCGCCCAGTGGCTGCTGCGTAACGAGCGAGTACGAACCTGTCGAACGTGCGTGCATCTTGTCGTCAACCAAGTGGTTGAGCTTCAGCATGTACATGTAACCAACTGTGACTGGACGCTCGAACGCCTCACCAGTTCTTCCGTCATACAACGTGAACTGTCCCGACTCAGGCATCCCTGCAAGTTCGAGAAGCCCCTTAATCTGCGCTTCTTTCGCACCATCGAATGCCGGCGTCGCGAATGGCACACCGTCAATCAGGTTGTGAGACAACGCGATGATTTCATCATCCGATAGCGAGCCAAGATCTTCTTGATTTCCACCGATCTTGTTGTAGACCTGATCAAGGAAATCACGGATTTCTTTGACTTTTGCCTGCTGCTTGAGCATCTCATTGATACGATCACCAAGACCTTTCGCGGCCATACCCAAGTGCATTTCAAGCACCTGTCCGACGTTCATACGACTTGGAACACCCAGTGGGTTCAAAACGATATCAACCGGATCACCATTTTCATCAAACGGCATATCTTCTTCAGGCATGATCACCGAGATCACACCCTTGTTACCGTGACGACCCGCCATCTTGTCACCAGGCTGAATACGACGCTTCACAGCAACGTACACCTTGACGATTTTCAAGACACCAGGAGCCAGATCGTCGCCTTGAGTCAGCTTCTTCTTTTTCACTTCGAAGGCTTCATCAAGCTCTTTACGACGCTCTTTCAATGATTTTTCAGCTTCAGCGATCAATGTGTTTTGCGCATCATCAGCCATCTTCACCTTGAACCACTCGTCTTCAGAGAGATTTGCGAGGTATTCAGCTGTGAGCGTATCGCCCTTCTTGAGACCAGGCGCACCCGCAACTTTCTGACCTTCGAACTGCTTCGCGAGGTGACCAAAAGTCGCTTCTGAAACGATCCGATACTCCTCGTTGAGATCCTTGCGGTACTCATCGAGTTGCTCTTCTTCGATCTGCTTCGCGCGCGCATCTTTTTCGATGCCATCACGCGTGAAGACCTGAACATCGATTACGGTACCGGTTGTACCTGTACCAACACGCATCGACGTATCTTTCACATCAGATGCTTTCTCACCGAAGATCGCGCGGAGAAGTTTTTCTTCTGGCGTTAATTGGGTTTCACCCTTTGGAGTGACCTTACCAACCAGGATGTCGCCAGGCTTCACTTCAGCACCAATGTGCACGATACCCACTTCGTCGAGTTTCGCGAGCGCGCTTTCGCCGACATTTGGAATATCAGCAGTAATCTCTTCAGCACCCAGCTTGGTGTCACGCGCGACGCATGAGAACTCCTGGATGTGAATCGTTGTGAAGCGCTCTTCTTTGACCACTTTCTCGGAGATCAAAATCGAATCTTCGAAGTTGTAGCCGTTCCAAGGCATAAAGGCGATACGCATGTTCTGACCAAGGGCCAGTTCACCTGTATCGACCGATGGACCATCTGCCAATACATCGCCACGCGCAACTACATCACCTGCGTGGACGATTGGACGCTGGTTGATACATGTATTTTGGTTTGAACGCGTGTACTTCGTCAGGTTGTAGATATCAACTGGCGCCTCGCCAGCTGCAACTTCGTCAGCGTTCACTTTGACAACAATTCGCTTGGCGTCGACGAAATCAACAACACCGCCACGGTCCGCAATCATACATACGCCTGAGTCCACTGCGACGTGGCGCTCCATACCTGTACCGACCAACGGCTTTTCAGCTTTCAGCGTTGGCACTGCTTGGCGCTGCATGTTTGAGCCCATCAATGCGCGGTTTGCGTCATCGTGCTCAAGGAACGGAATCAATGCCGCTGCAACAGAGACAACCTGGCGAGGTGATACGTCCATATAGTCGACGCGCTCTGGTGGCATCACTGCGAATTCGTTCAAGTGACGCACTGGTACGAGCTCTTCGATCAACTCACCCTTGTCGTTAAGCTGCGCGGAAGCCTGCGCAATCACGAAATCTGATTCTTCAATCGCAGACAGATAGAAAATTTCATCCGTCACTTTACCGTTTTCAACACGACGATAGGGTGATTCAAGAAATCCATAGCGGTTAGTACGTGCGTAGGTTGCCAACGAGTTGATCAAACCAATGTTTGGACCTTCTGGCGTCTCAATTGGACAGACGCGTCCGTAATGCGTTGGGTGTACGTCACGGACCTCGAAGCCTGCACGCTCACGTGTTAAACCACCTGGCCCCAATGCGGAGACACGACGCTTGTGCGTAATTTCCGACAGTGGGTTGTTCTGATCCATAAACTGCGAAAGCTGGCTCGAGCCAAAGAACTCTTTTACAGCTGCAGCAACTGGCTTGGCGTTAATCAAATCGCGCGGCATCAGACCTTCTGTTTCAGCCTGACCAAGACGCTCACGAACAGCACGCTCAACACGAACCAAACCAACACGGAATTGGTTTTCGGCCATTTCACCAACTGAACGGACACGACGGTTACCAAGGTGGTCAATATCATCAACCACGCCTTCACCGTTACGGATGTCAATCAATGTCTTCATGACCGCCAAGATGTCGTCTTTTGACAACGTACCTTCACCAACCCGGCGGTTGAACTTCATGCGACCAACAGATGACAGATCGTACCGATCTGCAGAGAAGAACAAGCTCTCGAAGAGGTTCTCCGCACTTTCTTTCGTTGGCGGCTCACCAGGACGCATCATGCGATAAATTTCGACCAATGCTTCCATGCGATTCGATGTCGAATCAGCAGCCAAGGTGTCTGACATGTATGGGCCACGGTCAAGATCGTTGGTGTAGATACACTCGATCGCCTTCACACCTGCATCGCGAATCGCATCAACGGATTCAAGAGACAATGGCTGGTTCGCAGCGGCAATCACTTCACCTGTCGCTTCATTAACGACATCTTTCGAGAGAACCTTGCCAACCAGATATTCGTCTGCGACTTTCAATTCGTCGAGCTTGGCTTTTTGTAGCTCACGAACGTGACGAGCGGTAATACGCTTACCGGCCTCAACAATCACCTCGCCTTTTGAATTGACGATGTCGAAGCCAAGGGTTTCACCACGGAGACGCTCAGACACGAGCGTCATGAATACATCAGTTTTCTCGAAGCGGAATCCAGTCGTCTCAAAGAAGTGACCCAAGATCTCTTCGTCAGCCATCTCCATTGCACGCAACAAAATTGATGCTGGTAGCTTCCGACGACGGTCAATACGAACGAATACCTGATCTTTAGGATCGAATTCAAAATCCAACCAAGAACCACGGTAAGGAATGATACGCGCTGAGTAGAGCAACTTGCCTGAGCTGTGCGTTTTCCCTTTGTCGTGCTCGAAAAACACACCAGGTGAACGATGGAGCTGTGACACGATCACGCGCTCTGTACCGTTGATAACAAAGGTACCGTTCACAGTCATGAGCGGAATCTCGCCCATGTACACTTCTTCTTCCTTGATGTCCTTGACAGACTTATTTGATCCTTCTTTCTCAAACAGAACCAAACGCACTTTAACGCGCAGCGGTGCAGCGTATGTGTCACCACGAAGGATACACTCTTTCACATCGAATACAGGCTCACCCAACCGATAGCTCACGTACTGGAGCTCGGCGTTGCCTGAGAATGATTGAATAGGAAAAACCGACTGGAACGCGGCTTCAAGGCCAGTTGATTGAGCAGTATTCTCAACCGAACCACCTGTCAGAAATTCGCGATATGAATCAAGCTGAATTGCCAGAAGCTGTGGCACTTCCATCACTGATGGCAGTGTTCCAAAGTCTTTCCGAATACGTTTTTTCGCTGTGTACGAGTAAGCCATTTGCCTTCCTCAACGTGTGAAAGTCCATCCACCACGGATGCACTGTAATTCGTACCCTTAAGGGTTCCGGAAAACGCGCATTGACGCTTTCCGCAAACCTCGATCGTTTAAAGCGCAAAAAGGCCGGTGGTCGAAACCACCAGCCAATCTGCAGATCCGCTCAAGAGCGGATCAATGACATTACTTGAGCTCGACAGATGCGCCTGCTTCTTCAAGCTGCTTCTTAATGTCTTCAGCTTCGTCTTTCGACGCGCCTTCTTTGATGGTGTTAGGAGCGCCATCAACGAGGTCTTTCGCTTCTTTCAGGCCAAGACCTGTAACGCCACGAACGACCTTGATCACGTTCACTTTCTTGTCACCAGCTGATGCGAGAACAACGTCAAATTCGTCTTTCTCTGCTGCTGCACCAGCGCCAGCGTCACCGCCAGCTACTGCGACAGGAGCTGCCGCAACTGCAGCTGCTGCTGTTACACCGAATTTTTCTTCCATTGCTGATACAAGTTCAACAACGTCCATCACGCTCATTTCGGCGATCGCGTTCAGGATATCGTCCTTAGACAGTGCCATGGTATTTCTCCAAATTTCGTTTACAAACTATGTCAATTGAAAGCCAACGGGATTAACCCGCTTTCTTCGCTTCACCAACTGCTGCAACGGTACGAACCAACGTACGAACTTGGCAACAGGTGCGGTCATCACGCTCATCAGCATTGCAATCGCTTCGTCCTTCGTTGGCAGCTTCGCAACCGCATCCACTTGAGATGC
Organism: Gammaproteobacteria bacterium; assembly: GCA_010024125.1. GTDB lineage: Bacteria > Pseudomonadota > Gammaproteobacteria > Pseudomonadales > Litorivicinaceae > HIMB30. The sequence goes on from RGHP01000041.1 coordinate 8,279, forward strand.
ATCGAGAAGTTGACCACCGATCGCAAGAGCCCGAATTTCGAGTTGATCGTTTTCCTTCGCGATGTCCTTAAACAGCTTCGCAGCTGCTGAAGGCTCTTCCAGTGAGAAACCAATCAATGATGGCCCCACTAGCGCGTCAGTCAGACACTCAAATTCAGTTCCTGCTACAGCACGCTTAGCCAGAGTATTTCGAACAACTCGGAGGTAGATCTTTCCGGCACGCGCTTTTTCACGCATCTCGGTCAGAGCTCCGACTTCCATACCCCGGTAATCCGCGACTACCGCAGACAAAGCATTACCGGCAGCTTCGTTGACTTCGGCGACAATCACCTTTTTGTCTTCGAGCTTTAACGCCACGCTTTGCTCCTTTTCAGGATGAACCAATTCACCAGATTTCCGGTGAACCCCTGGCGGCCTTCAATACACAGAGTGTAAAGGGGCTGCCGTCTATGCAGGCTGTTTCCATTTAGGCCCTAAGGCACCTGCAGTCTTTGACGGATCCCGCGAACGGGAACCCTCAAATCCTTTTATACATTCAATCCAGACTGATCGACCTGAACCCCTGGGCCCATCGTTGTCGATACAGATACTTTCTTGAAGTAAACACCTTTAGCTGAAGCAGGCTTCGCCTTCTTCAGGTCACCGAGAAGCGCATCAAGGTTTGCCTTCAGCGCTTCAGGTGCAAATCCAACTTTACCGATGGCAGCATGGATAATGCCGTTCTTGTCTGTGCGGTAGCGCACCTGACCAGCTTTCGCATTTTTCACTGCTTCTTCGACGTTTGGAGTCACTGTGCCGACTTTAGGGTTTGGCATCAGGCCACGTGGACCAAGCACCGTACCCAAAGTACCAACAACACGCATCGCATCTGGAGTCGCGATCACAACGTCGAAATCTATCCGACCACCTTTGATTTCAGCGGCCAACTCATCGAAACCGACAATGTCCGCACCAGCTGCTTTCGCTTTATCAGCGTTCTCACCCTGAGCAAATACAGCAACACGAACATCTTTTCCTGTTCCATTCGGAAGAACCGTCGCACCGCGGACAACCTGATCACTCTTCCGAGGATCGACGCCCAAGTTAACGGCAACTTCAACTGACTCTGTGAACTTCACAGTCGACAACTCAGCCAACAGGTTCACAGCTTCTTCAAATCCATAGACCTTATTCGCGTCTACTTTTTCAGCGATCATTTTCTGACGCTTGGTTAACTTCGCCATCAGTTGACTCCTTCTGAATCAATACCCATTGAACGCGCAGTGCCTGCAATTGTGCGGACTGCTGCATCCAAATCTGCCGCCGTCAAATCAGGCTCTTTCGCTTTAGCGATCTCTTCGAGCTGAGCGCGCGTGATCTTGCCAACTTTGTCAGTGTTTGGACGCGATGAACCGCTCTTCAAACCCAAAGCTTTCTTGATCAAAACAGATGCTGGTGGAGTCTTCGTGACAAATGTAAAGGATTTATCCGCATAGACCGTGATCACAGTTGGAACAGGAAGACCTTGCTCCATCTGCTGAGTCGCAGCGTTAAATGCTTTACAGAATTCCATGATGTTAACGCCCTTCTGACCGAGCGCCGGACCAACAGGAGGCGATGGATTCGCCTGACCTGCTGCAATTTGCAGCTTGATATAGCCGTCAATTTTCTTGGCCATGTTACTTCTCCTTTAATGGGTACAAACGCCTTTCAGCTCCCCGCATTGCCTCAGGCGAGATTAGCCTTTCTCAACCTGACCAAATTCAAGCTCAACAGGTGTTGAGCGACCGAAAATAACCACCGCAACTTGCAAACGGTTCTTCTCGTAATTCACTTCTTCAACAGTGCCCGTGAAATCAGCGAACGGACCATCGGTCACGCGCACCATTTCGCCTGGCTCAAACAATGTCTTCGGACGCGGCTTATCACCACCCTCAGAAACACGATCTAAAATTAGGGCAGCCTCTGCATCCGTGATCGGCGCAGGACGTTCGGCGTTTCCACCAACAAACCCAAGCACGCGAGGAACACTTTTCACCAAGTGCCACGTCTCGTCATCCATCTCCATGTTGACAAGGACGTACCCAGGATAGAACTTGCGCTCACTCTTACGCTTCTTCCCTTCCTTCATCTCAACGACTTCTTCAGTCGGGACAAGGATGTCGCCGAAGCGCTCTTCCATGCCATGCAAAGCAATCTGCTCAAGCAGACTCCGCATCACTGACTTCTCGTATCCAGAGAAGGCTTGTACTACATACCAACGCTTTGACATTCAGTTATCCAATCAAGGAGGCAATGACCCAGGCAAACAGACTGTCTAGCGCCCACAAAATCAACGCAACAATCAAAACGACCACAACAACAATCGCAGTCGTTTGCCCAGTTTCCACTCGTGTCGGCCAAACAACTTTTCTTAGCTCAACACGCGCCTCTTTAAGCATTTCCCGGAAAGCGGCGCCCTTCTGCGTTGTTAACGCAATACCAGCTGCTACAGCAGCCAAAGCGACTAATGCGAGAACGCGATATAGCAGTGACTCACCCGCGTAATAACTGTTACCAACAACGCCAACCGCGATGATGGCAACCACGACCAACCATTTCAGGTGATCAAGGCGCGATGGTGTTTCCACTTTTGCGTTCATATTTCCTCTGCGTTCCAGTCAGGGACCTGCTTATATGGCAGGCCAGGAGGGAATCGAACCCCCAACCTCCGGTTTTGGAGACCGATGCTCTGCCAATTGAGCTACTGGCCTAACCTTGTTGGAGACCTCTTTCGAGGTCTCATCTATCCGTTTATTTAGTCAAGAATTTTGGATACGACGCCGGCGCCGACAGTACGGCCACCTTCACGAATCGCAAAACGCAGACCTTCTTCCATCGCAATCGG
>RGHP01000401.1 GCA_010024125.1 Gammaproteobacteria bacterium
GGGTATGGGCGAAGCATTTAGAATTGCGCGTGAAGAGATGGACGAGGAAAACAAACGTATTAGAGGCTTACACCAAAGACTGGTGAAAGGTTTGACCGAGATTGAAGAGACTTACGTCAACGGAGATTTAACTTCCCGCGTGCCTCATAACATTAATGTCAGCTTTAATTTTGTTGAAGGTGAGTCACTGATTATGGCGATCAAGGATATCGCGGTATCAAGTGGATCAGCATGTACCTCGGCGAGTTTAGAGCCGAGCTACGTTTTACGCGCCCTAGGTCGCTCGGATGAGTTAGCGCATAGCTCCATTCGATTTTCAATCGGACGCTTTACCAAAGAGTCGGACGTTGATTTCACGATTGACCTTATCAAACAAAAAATTGGCAAGTTAAGAGAGCTCTCACCTTTATGGGAAATGTACCAAGACGGTGTGGATTTAGAAAAAGTTGAGTGGGCAGAACACTAAGGAATTTAGGAGATAAAAATGGCATACAGCGATAAAGTTTTAGATCATTATGAAAATCCAAGGAACGTTGGGTCCATGGATAAGAATGATCCTAACGTGGGTACCGGCATGGTTGGCGCGCCAGCCTGTGGTGATGTGATGAAGTTACAAATTAAGGTATCCGATCAGGGCATCATTGAGGATGCTAAATTTAAAACCTACGGTTGTGGTTCAGCGATTGCTTCCAGCTCACTCGTGACCGAGTGGCTTAAGGGCAAGTCACTGGATCAAGCTGCTGAAATTAAAAACTCAGCCATTGCTGAAGAGCTTGAACTCCCACCCGTTAAGATTCACTGTTCAGTCTTAGCTGAGGATGCCATCAAAGCCGCTGTGGCAGATTTAAAAGCGAAGAAAAAATAATGGCGATTACCCTCACAGAAAAGGCAGCACAACGTGTTGAGAAGTACCTTCAATCGAGAGGAAAAGGTGTTGGCTTAAAGCTGGCAGTCAAGACATCTGGCTGCTCAGGCATGGCTTATGTGCTTGAATTTGCTGATCAAATTGACCCTCAAGATGAGGTATTTGAAAGCCATGGAATTAAAATTTTAGTTGATCCTAAGAGCCTCATTTACATCG
>RGHP01000402.1 GCA_010024125.1 Gammaproteobacteria bacterium
GTGCATTTTGACCAGCCGACGCTTTCCCCGAACTCAGGCACCGAAGAATGGACGGCAACGTATTACGTCGTGGTTACAAGCCCGGAACATGAAGTGAATGAGCACATCGATTGGATTATTGCCCATCATGGTCGAAAAGACTGGGAGGATCTCCTGATTGAGTCGGGCCGGGTGGCTTCCGACAAAAGCGATCCAAACTATAACTTTGATCTTTACTACGATCGGGTGCACAGCGAAGTGGTGAGTCAGTCGCCGTCGTCTGAGCAAGACCTTGAGAAAAATCTGAAACTCGATTCATGACAGCCAATGACAATGTTATCCTTCGAGCGTTAACCTAAAGCGCTCACTGTTATGACAAAACTTATCACTCCGCCCGCGGTATTGCGCGACCCTCATGTGGATAAACCGGAGACCCGGGAGACGGGAGATCCGATTTTCAACATTACGTTGGAGTTCGCCTCGGAAGAAGACGTCAAACCTCTGGCGGACGAAATCAGCCGATTGATGCCAAAGAACGGATCAACTCCGCTGCGAAAGATTCAGACACCAGCGGGCCACGTCTGGCGGATCAAGCTAAGACGAACGGACCAACCCAGGGTGCTTGGGCCAGACCTTAAAAGCAGTCACGATGATCCCCTTCGCGATGGAGATCTTGTTAGGGCGCAGATGGGCCTCATGACGTATACCAATTTAGGATCGGGTGTCGTCGGCTACCTTGGCGATATTCAGTTCCTGATGCACAGCGACTTCGAACCGACCGATCAGGTCAGCTCGGCAGTCCCCGGGGACGATCAGGCAAGACCCAACTGATAGCGTTGGGTGTGAGGCATTGGGCCTGCCAATACCGGGCCCGCTAGTAAGAGAACGCGCTAGCCGGTTGGGCAGCTCATGTCCTGTCCGCAGCACATGGGCGACTTGATCTTGCCATGTCCGTTGGGGCATTTTGAAATCTGGACCTGAGTGCCACCATCAAGTTCCAGCATATCGTTCTCAAGGGCTGCGTCGCAGTGCCCGCAGGTGGCGTTGACGGACATACCGCATTTACTGCATTCATAAGTTGCCATGGATGTCTCCGGTTGT
>RGHP01000403.1 GCA_010024125.1 Gammaproteobacteria bacterium
CCTTGTGAGCCACCGCCTGAGGTTGGTTTCTTGGAGTCATAATCCTTTGTTGGCTTCGGTGGCCTTACTTTTTTACCAGCCATCAAATCATCAATTTGATCACTATCAATGGTCTCATACTCAAGCAGCGCTTTAGCCATTGCTTCAACCTTCTTCTTATTTTTCTCGATCAGTTTGCGGGCTACCATGTACTGCTCGTCAAGGATGCGTTTAATCTCAGCGTCTACTTTTTGTTGGGTTGCCTCAGAAATAGACTTGGATGACATGGACATAAACCCGTCGTTATCATTGTCAGCGTAGACCATGGTGCCAAGCTTATCGGACATACCGAACTTGGTAACCATATCGCGTGCTAACTTAGTCGCCCTTTCAAAGTCATTGGATGCACCGGTTGACATCTGTTTCATGAACACCTCCTCAGCAATTCGACCCCCAAACAGGATAGATATCTCTTCCAACATCTTTTCCTTGAAGTTGCTGTAACGGTCAAATTCAGGAAGCTGCCATGTTAAGCCTAAGGCCCAACCACGAGGCATGATGGTCACCTTGTGAACAGGATCTGCATTAGGTAAAAGTTTAGCCACCACCGCATGACCCGATTCATGGTAGGCCGTGTTTCTTCGCTCCTCCTCACGCATCACCATGGACTTTCTTTCAGGGCCCATGTAAAGCTTATCTTTGGCGTCCTCAAAGTCTTGCATATCAACACTGCGCTTGTTGCGTCTGGCAGCAAATAAGGCGGCCTCGTTCACCAAGTTGGCTAGGTCAGCGCCTGAAAACCCTGGGGTTCCTCGCGCTAAGATATCTGCCTTAACATCTCCATCGATCGGAATCTTACGCATGTGCACATGTAAAATCTCTTCACGACCTTTAATATCGGGCAATGACACTGCCACCTGTCGGTCAAATCGACCAGGTCTCAAGAGCGCTTTATCAAGCACATCAGCTCGGTTAGTAGCGGCAATGACAATCACGCCTGAGTTAGGATCAAATCCATCCATCTCAACCAGAAGTTGGTTTAGGGTTTGCTCTCGCTCATCATTGCCACCGCCCATGCCAGCACCACGATGACGGCCCACA
>RGHP01000404.1 GCA_010024125.1 Gammaproteobacteria bacterium
CGATGATTACATTAGATTGATGTTGTGAATTGGGACAAATGATATGTGGGACGCACGCTACCAAACACCTGAATACATTTTTGGCGATCAACCTTGCCAGTGGCTAATCATGAATCAGCATCGTTTACCGCAATCGGGTAAAGCACTCGCCCTTGGCGATGGCGAAGGACGAAATGGTGTGTTTTTAGCAGAACTTGGTTTTGAAGTGACATCTGTCGACTTATCGGAAGTTGGATTGAATAAGGCACGCGATTTGGCCAGAAAACGTGGCGTTACGATACAAACAGTGCAGGCAGATCTCGAACACTACGAAATCGACGCAGAAAGCCAGGACCTGATCGCTTCCATCTATTGCCATTTACCTGATGCCATTCGAAAGCTGGTGCATGAACGCGCCGAAGTCGCTCTCAAGCCTGGCGGGCTATTCATTTTAGAAGCGTTCCATCACTCGCAATTAAAGTATCAATCAGGTGGCCCTAAAACCACTGACCTGCTTTATGATTTGGATGCATTACTTGATGACTTTCAAACGCTACAGATATTGGAAGCATTTGATGGTCTATGCTATCTCGACGAGGGTGCTAGGCACTCAGGAATCGGCCACATCGTAAGACTGGTCTTACAAAAACCAAAGCAGTGAGGTCTCCCATGCGGCTTTTATTAATTGCAGCAATTGTTTCAAGCCAAGCATTCGCAGAGGATTACAAACCTGATGCGGAAAACGGGGCTTTTCTCCACGGTGATCATTGTGTTGATTGCCATATGGTTGACAGCCATGAAGCACTCTACACAAGAGAGAATCGCGTAGTGAACGAACGCATTCGATTGAATGGCCAGGTCAGTGCTTGTGTCCAAGTACTCAACTTAGGATGGTTCCCTGATGAGGAGAAAGATGTTTCTGAATTTTTGAATCAGGAATATTACAAGTTCTAAGGTCGTATCAGTTTCGCGCATTATGATTAATGACCGAAGCCAGTCGCGATATTAATTATCAAAGGGCTAGTCAGATTCGAGTAAGGCTAGCGTCTTAAAAGATGTGTGCAAATCAGGAGTTCAACTCCTGATTTGCAGGAAATGTTG
>RGHP01000405.1 GCA_010024125.1 Gammaproteobacteria bacterium
TTTAAAACAGTCTATGTCCACGGTCTCGTGCGTGATGCCGAAGGCCAGAAAATGTCCAAATCCAAGGGCAATGTGCTGGATCCAATCGATCTGATTGACGGGATCTCACTGGACGAGTTACTGGAGAAGCGCACAGGCTCACTGATGCAGCCGCAGATGCGTGAGAAGATCGCGAAGGCAACCAAGCGGCAATTCCCAGACGGACTGCAAAGTTACGGAACTGACGCGCTCCGCTTCACGTTTTGCTCGCTCGCATCGACAGGTCGAGACATTAACTTCGATGTCGGCCGGATTGAGGGTTATAGAAACTTCTGTAATAAGCTCTGGAACGCAACACGATTTGTGATGATGAAGATCGATGGTCACACCTTAGGTGATCTCGATGCCGCACACATGACCGTGTTTGATCGGTGGATTCGGTCCAGCCTGCAAGCAACCGAAGCGAAAGTTGCACAAGCAATTGAGAGTTATCGACTCGACCTAGCGAGCCAAGCGATCTATGAATTTGTGTGGAACGAATACTGCGACTGGTATTTGGAGCTGACGAAGCCCATCTTGGCTGACGGCGGAGCAAGCGATGAGACGCAGGCTGCGACACGACGCACCTTAGTGGGTGTGTTGGAAACCATTCTTCGCCTTGCGCATCCATTGATGCCATACATCACCGAAGAACTCTGGCAGCAAGTTGCGCCACTGATCGGTCGTAGTGGCGACACCATCTCAAAAGCGCCCTATCCCGTCAGTGACCCATCCAAGGTGGATGCTGCCGCGGAAGCTGATGTTGACTGGATGAAGTCTGTGATCGTCGCGGTCCGTACCATCCGCGGCGAAATGAATCTGTCACCTGCCAAAGAGATTCCTATGATGCTTGCCGGTGGTAGCAGCGATGATCGAGATCGTCTGGCGCGACTGGAATCATTGATTGTGCCGCTTGCGAAACTCTCAGAGGTTCAATTCTTAAGCGCAGATGATCCGATCCCAGCATCGTCGACACAGTTGATTGGTCAGCTTGAAGTGCATGTCCCGATGGCCGGACTGATTGATGTCGAGGCCGAAGTCGCCCGCTTAGAAA
>RGHP01000406.1 GCA_010024125.1 Gammaproteobacteria bacterium
ACCAGAAATGAAAACACCCCAAACACCGTGAGGAATAACCCAAAGTTCATTCGACGTCCCCCGCTAGCAACCGCTCAAACCGCGGCGTTTGTTTGACCACAAATTCATCATCAACGCGTTCAATAAACATGGCTGGCAGATTTCGAGCAATCGCCAACTCAAACCCCTTAGTAGGACCGAGAACCAGTAACGTCGTCGCCCAACCGTCGGCCGTCGCGCACTCAGAGTCAGCAACAGTGACTGATGCTAACTGATGCGTCACCGGCCTGCCTGTTGATGGATCAATCGTATGTGAGTAAGCAACACCATCGATTTCGCGATAATTGCGGTAATCACCTGATGTCGCCAATGCCACATTTTTAAGCGAGAGCAGTTGTTCAACTGCGCGCTCGCCCTTGATTGGCTTTTCAACCGCGATCTTCCAGCCAAGGCCATCTTTATCGCCTTTCACACGGACTTCACCGCCAATCTCAACAAGGAAATTGGCGTAACCATGGTCATCCAACAGCGCATACACTTGGTCGACACCAAGTCCTTTTGCTATCGCTGATAAATCCAATCGACGTTGCGCGCTTTTCCGGATCGCTGCGCCACCATCGGCCTCAGGAGCACGAACAGAAATCGCACTAAAACCGACCGATGCCTTTGCCTCATCGATGACTGTATCTGATGGTAAGGCCTCTGCACCTGCATCAGGCCCAAACCCCCACAGGTTAACCAGAGGGCCAACTGTCGGATCAAAGGCACCGCCCGAGATCTCTGAAAACCCGAGGGCTTTTGCGGTAGTGATTGCAAATAACTATATCACCCTGCCCATATACAAGGATCAGGGTACTAGTGACGTTGATGCAGTCAACAACTTCATAGATAGCAATATAGTTACAACAATAAATTCAAATGCAGATCTAGAACTACGTGCTAACGGAACAGGAAATCTTGTTATTGACGATATTACTTTGTCCGGAGAATTGATACAAAACACATCAGGAAATGTATTAACTATTAAAAATACAAGCCGCGGCAGAACAAAATTTAATACTACTGGTGCAT
>RGHP01000407.1 GCA_010024125.1 Gammaproteobacteria bacterium
GCAATGTGCTATTTAGCTCAACTATCAACGGCTCGGGCGGTGATGAAACGTTTGCCATTTCATCAGGTTCTGGAACGGTTACCTTTTCTAACACGATCGGCGCGACGACAGCGATTAATACCTTAACGGTGACCTCAACCGGAGGTATTTATGTAGCCAATAACATCACCACCGATGATGCCCTATCGGATGGGTTGTACTACATCTTGTTCAATGGAAGCTCTTACTTTGGCGATAATTTAACTTTCTTTAATGGAACACCAAATTCGTCGGGTGCTTGGCCCTACAGCACGATTAACGTGCAGGATAACAGCCAAATTATCACCGGTGACGCTGAGTACTTCAACTACCGTTGGTCAGGCTACTTCACGCCAAACCAGACCGGTACCTGGTACTTTAGGACCACCAGTGACGACTCATCGCTCGTATATATCGGTAGCGCTGGTACATCGGTATCAAGCTACCTATCGACACTACAAGCCTCATCAAGCATTACTGGTAAATCAACGTTGGTTGTTAATAACTCTGGCTTGCATGGGGATGCAACCCAGTCTGGATCCATTAGCTTGACGGCAGGAAGTGTCTACCCGTTCGTGTCCTACTTTGGTGAAAATACCGGCGGGGCCACCATGGAGTTTTACTACAGCTATGGTTCTGCAAGTTATAACCAGACGGATGTGAGTTCATCCAGTGGCCTGTTCACCAATGACCAGGTCAGCGGTAGCTCATCGGCAGGGACCATTACCTTTAATGGCCCCGTGACTCTTACTGGTTCATCAACCATGACTGGCAATACACAGTTTGCGAGCACCTTGGCGGGTGGATCGAATGCGCTTACAGTTACTGGTAACCTTGACCTTGATGGAGCCGCGACGGGCTTAGTCTCTACCTCGGTGTCAGGCACCTCCAACCTGGGGGCAAGCGTGACTACCTCGACTACCCAAACCTATACCGGGGCTGTGACTTTGAGTGCGGATACGACACTCACTACCACTAACAGCGCGGTGAGCTTTGCATCAACGATTGACTCAGATAGCACAGATCGTGAT
>RGHP01000408.1 GCA_010024125.1 Gammaproteobacteria bacterium
CTAGGAGGTTGGCTTAGAAGCAGCCACCCTTTAAAGAAAGCGTAATAGCTCACTAGTCGAGTCGGCCTGCGCGGAAGATGTAACGGGGCTAAATCTAGTACCGAAGCTGCGGATCTCGTAAGAGATGGTAGAGGAGCGTTCTGTAAGTCTGTGAAGGTGAATCGTAAGGTTTGCTGGAGATATCAGAAGTGCGAATGCTGACATGAGTAACGATAAAGGGGGTGAAAAACCCCCTCGCTGAAAGACCAAGGGTTCCTGTCCAACGTTAATCGGGGCAGGGTGAGTCGACCCCTAAGGCGAGGGCGAAAGCCGTAGTCGATGGGAAACAGGTTAATATTCCTGTACCACCACGTGATGCGATGGAGGGACGGAGTAGGCTAGGTGATCAGGGCGTTGGTTGTCCCTGTTCAAGGATGTAGGCAGAGAGCTTAGGAAAATCCGGGCTCTTAATGCTGAGATCTGATGTCGAGTTTCTACGGAAACGAAGTCATTGATGCCATGCTTCCAAGAAAAGCTTCTAAGCTTCAGTCACGTGGGATCGTACCCGAAACCGACACAGGTGGTCAGGTCGAGAAGACCAAAGCGCTTGAGAGAACTTGGGTGAAGGAACTAGGCAAAATGGCACCGTAACTTCGGGAGAAGGTGCGCCGCTGAAGGTGAAGGGTTTACCCCGTAAGCTTTCGGCGGTCTCAGAAATCAGGTGGCTGCGCCCCACGGCTACAATGAACCCATCAATTTCGATGGAGGCATGGATTGCCTGAACATCATCTTGCAGAATTTCAGCTCCTCGTTCAAATCCCAAAGGTTTGCGAAGGACATCGTACCTGCAATCGTAGTATGCTCTCGAAGGTTCCCAATTCGGCCCATCCAATCGAAGCATGGCGATGCGTATCCTCGACTTCGCATAAATCTGATTGATGAGGCGCGTTGAAATACATCATGTTTGTCGCAAGATTACCGCACGGATAGCAAAGCTTGGCCATGCCGGGGATTGCAAATCCTCTTACCTGGGTTCAAATCCCAGTCCGTGCTCCAAAAATTCAGC
>RGHP01000409.1 GCA_010024125.1 Gammaproteobacteria bacterium
TGCTTTTGACAGTCCGCCCTCCCGAAGCATCAGCGCATCGTGATAATCAAAAAACGCCCGGCACTCGGCAGGACGATGCGCAAGAGTGAGAAACACATTGGGCACAAATCCGGCCTTTTCCTGCACGGCCAGGATGCGATCTTTCAGATCTTCTGGAAGGTCTTCCAGCGAAGGGACAGGGTAACGGCTGATTGGCTTTTGGCTCATAAACGCGCTCTCTCTACGTGTCGTACTTTATTCGCGCCTATTATCGATATGCACTTACTCAGACAATGTCGCGAAGGGTGTTCTGGGATTTTAGCCGGCCTGCCGAGCGTTTCTCGACCTAATCGACGATCGTTCTTGCTTGACTTATCCCGCTGGACATTATCGAGTCGATCTTTAATGCGGCCCGCAAATCACGACGCGGCTCTTGCCAGCGAAAGCGGATGGAATTTCGAACAATATCCTCATCTAAGACCTTTAACTCATCGACGATAGGTGACCAGTGCACCAAGGCATCACCGCTTCGTTTAAAAATCGCTTCGAGATCATCCAGTTCTGAAAATTGAGTATCGTCGATGCGTTCTATCATTTGCTTTACCGCAGATGGAAAGTCCTGCCCGGCGTCATCCGGCACCCCCGTGCGCTCTGCAATGCGGGTTACTGCGACCCGCATTAATTGGCGAACTTGTTCGTTCTCTGGATGTGCCTCAAAAATCAATCGGCCCGTGTACACAGCAAGATCCGACACACAAGCGCACCAAATCTGCCACTTGGCAATATTGATGGATTGGACAAAGAGATCATTCTCGAAAAGCTCAGGAAAACGTGTTCCCGCGCGGGTCTTGATATATCCATAGAGTGAGGTCTGGCTAACAAGACTGGATCGGCTATCGACAAAGTCGACCAGAGCATCAAGACCCTCTATGGGTCCGAGCTTTTTCCTCGGCCGCAGAAAATGCGACCTCAGTGCGCCCCAAACCTCAGAGAACCTCTCGGAAAGGCTTTTTCCTGGCGCTTCACTCACACTCGATATCT
>RGHP01000410.1 GCA_010024125.1 Gammaproteobacteria bacterium
AACGCAAGATTGGGGTGTCGATAGTGGTGCTGATGCCTTCCCAAGCGATTCAACACAATGGGGTGATTTCGATGAGGATGGTTTCGGTGATAACTATGGAAACGCCTCATGGATTGAGCGACCTGAGAACTGGGTTGGAACCTACATCGATGGTCACTACCTATCAGGAAGCCTTGGTGCCTTTATGAGTACGGTAGATGTTGATCGAGTCGATGAGGGCGTCGGCGACCCCCGCGTAAGTCAGGTGAGTGATGTGTATTTGTCTCCAGCGTCATTGCGTAAGAGGAAAAAGCATTGAGTGAAGAAAAAGGTTTTTTGTCGCGCTGGTCTGATCGCAAACTGAATCCCGATTCTGAGCAATCTGAAGTAGCGCTTCCCGATCCTCCGGCTGAGAAAGCTCCTGAAGACGAGTTTGAGGGCAAGTCCGATGAAGAAATTCTTTCGATTTTGGAACTTCCTGAGCCTGAAACGTTGAAGCTTGGTGACACAGTTGAGAAATTCATGGATGGCCGTGTCCCCGAGCGTATTAGAGCCCGGGCGCTACGAGCGTTTTGGAAAACAAATCCAGTGCTTGCCAATATCGATGGCCTCGACGAGTACTGTGAGGATTACACCGATGCTGCGACGGTTGTGGAGAATCTTCAAACCATCTATCAGGTTGGTAAGGGGTATGCGATTCAGGCTTTGGACGCGCTTGAGTCACTCGCAGAGGATGAAATAGAAACTGAAGCGATCGAGTCTGTTGATAAGAGTATTGCCAATCGAGAGCCACAAAAACTTGAGGTGACCGACTCACAGGATAGCCACTCTGAGAGTGCCACATCAGAGTCTGAATCAGTGGGTACAGAGTCACCTGAAGACAAGACAGATCCAGAGCAGCCGGCGAGTGTTGACGAGGTGGCGAACGTTGAGTCGATAGTGCAGCGCCCACGTCGGATGCAGTTCCAGTAAATTTCTTGCAAAACTAGACAAAAGGGGTACGATTTAGTGTTACGGACTATTACAACGCCAAGGATTGGA
>RGHP01000042.1 GCA_010024125.1 Gammaproteobacteria bacterium
GTAATTGGCAGGCTGTCCCATTCCGGAATCACAACATGGGCAGTCATCGCCCAGCGTGTTCCGGAGACGACTTGAAATGGTATCCAATCAGACTGTGCAAGTGTCTCAATTGGCGCTTGAATCACGGGTAATGAATCGTGACTGTCTGACTCGACACGCCCCATGCCGGGAATATGTTTCACAATCCCAGTCACACCACATCGATTTAAGCCATCGATAAATGCAGTGGCTAACGGAATCACTTCAGCGGGAGTTATCCCAAATGAACGATCACCAATCACCTGATCAGCACCCGTTATTTGTAAATCGAGGACTGGAGCAGCTACATGAGTAATCCCAACTTCAGCCAATTGAGAGCCAATGACTTGACCGAGACTATTTGCGGCTTCAAGGCCTGAAAATTGATGGCGCCTCCAGAGTCTGCCTATTTCAAGAGCAGAGGGGAGTTGTGGCCAATTTGGGTTCTTGAGTCGCTGTACGCGACCGCCTTCTTGGTCAACGACGATGACAACATCATCACCCAAAACGTCACGAATTGATTCGCAAAGAGCCTTCAATTGCAGTCGGTGCTCGACATTTCTGGAAAATAGAATGACGCCATAAGGCATTAATTCATTGAGCCATGAAATCTCAGATGAGGACAGTTCGGTACCTTCCAGTCCGATAATGATTGGACGATACAAATTCATGCAGATTCACCCTTCAGCATCGCGTGTAATGCGCTTAACGTATCTTGACCCTTCTGTCTGGCCATTTCAGGATCAATTTCGTCCTTCCCGTGCCAGTGGATATGTTCTTCGGGCAACTCATCTAAAAAGCGACTCGGTATGGTTTCGATAAACTCACCAAATTGCTTTCTTCGTTTTGCATAGGTCACCGTGAGATTTTGCTTAGCCCTCGTGATACCAACATACATCAGCCGTCGTTCTTCTTCGATGGTGTCAGCCTCTACCGAGTTTTTGTGGGGAAGCAGCTCCTCTTCGACGCCCATAAGGAAAACATCGGGAAACTCCAAACCCTTTGCTGCATGCAGTGTTGCAAGCTGGACTCGATCACTGTCATCTTCCTCTTCTTCGCGCTCTAAGATATCCCGAAGTACGAGCTTACGAATTGCGGCTTCAATGGCGGTGTCATCTGAATCAGCCTCATCGTCATCGGTTGCCTCTTCAGTATCGCTCTTCAGATCCTTTCTGAGTGCTTCGAGTAATTGCGTCACATTTCCCCATCGGCGCTCAGCCATTGGTTCTGATGAACTTTGATCCAATAACCAACCTCGGTAATTGATTCCTTCCAATAGCTCATCGATTGCATGCATACCTTGGCCGACCAACAGATCACGCCTTGCTGTTTCAATGAGCTCATAGAATTGTGCAAGCCGTCTTGCTGCCTCTGGATCTAAGCGAGAGGTGAGACCCATTTCGGGAATGCACGCATACAAGGGCTGATGACGTTCATGTGCATATCGCCCAAGTACCTCAAGCGTTGTTGGACCGATCCGACGACGAGGTACATTGATGATACGTAGGAGAGCATTGTCATCATCTGGATTGATTAAGAGCCTGAGATACGACATCAAATCGCGGATTTCTGAGCGGGCGAAAAAGCTCGTTCCGCCGCTCAATTTATAGGGGATCTTGAAGTGCTGCAGTTTAAATTCCAGGATCCGTGCTTGGTGATTGCTTCGATACAAGACGGCGAAGTCTGAGAATTGTCTTTTCTGATTAAGACGACGTTCTAAAATCATCGAAGCAATCCGTTCAGCTTCATCCTCATCTGTTTTTGTTGGAAGGATTTCGATACGGTCACCGAATCCTTTGTCACTCCAGAGTGTCTTTTCGAAGATGTGTGGATTGTTTGCAATCAGTGTATTGGCGGTTTCTAGAATGACACGAGTGGAGCGGTAATTTTGCTCGAGCTTGATGACTTTGAGAGTTGGGAAATCAACGCTCAGTTCATTGAGATTTTCGGGTCGAGCCCCCCGCCACGCATAAATTGACTGATCATCGTCGCCAACGATGGTGAGTGCGCCAGAAATTTGAGTGAGTAGCTTTACCAATTCATATTGGATGCCGTTGGTATCTTGATATTCATCAACCAATAAATAGCGGATTTTCGATTGCCATTTAGCGAGAAGATCTGGATTGGAGCGGAATAGTTCAACAGGCCGGAGAATCAGGTCATCAAAGTCAACTGCATTACAGGCTTTTAAATAGCGGTCGTACTCTACATATGCGCTGGCAGCTAATACAGATTGGGGGTCACACGCTTGGATTTGGGCTTTCCCGGGTGATAGTCCGTCATTCTTCCAATTAGAGATGGTGTGTTGAACGCTTGAGATAATGTCACGATCTTCGATTGATTCTCGTTTTAATAAATCGGCTAGAACAGATTTTGCGTCCTCAGCATCAAGGATCGAAAAACCAGATTTGAGCCCAGCATGTCCGGCTTCTCGTCTGAGTAGATTGAGGCCAAATGTGTGGAAGGTTGAGACGGTGAGCCCACGTATTTGATCTTTGGGTGCAACATTACCGATCCGCTCGCGCATTTCACGCGATGCTTTATTGGTGAAAGTAACAGCGGTGATGTGGCGTGCTGGTATGCCTGCTTCTTGAATCAGCCAGGCTATTTTATGCGTAATGACACTGGTCTTCCCGCTACCTGCTCCGGCAAGTACAAGTAGTGGAGAGCCAACATGTGTAATGGCTTCGCGCTGTCGTGGGTTGAACCGGTTGAGATCCACACAATGATCCTTGGAAATGAAGTGGAGAGTTTAGCAGGTTGTCGCACGTGTTAAGTGAACCAACCTGCAAGCCACCAACTTTTTGAATGCTGATCCTGATAGATCCAACTGATTCGTTTCTGCTGAAAGAGGCAGACCCAATATCGTCGGCACGCAGGCTCGAAGTCCCACCATCCTGATTCGATTCGCTCAGGCCCTTGCAGCAAAGTATGCCCCGCTTTTTCAGGTGATGAACCAAGCGGTTCAGGAGGCTGGATTAACCAGAGAGGACGAGGTGGAAGGTTGGGCAATGGATATGTATTTTTGTTGTTGTCTAATTGATTGGCATATTCAGGCCGAGGATCCTGAAGTCGGCGTGGTGTCTTGATGCATTCTTTACCAAGCCTTGCAGTAAGGCGGTCGAGTAACTGCGAGCGATCTGTGTCGTGAGTTTTTACAAATAAGTCACGTTTTATAGGGCTCGCTTGATGTACCTGCTGAATGGTTAAGCGAATACCTGTCATTGGGGATGCAGGTCTTAATTTCTCGAGTTGTAACCACGATGGGTCGGCAAGTGCTACTGCTGAATTGACTGGGTGATTGAGCGTAATGTTTAGATGCTCGATGTGTTTATTTTCAAGTGTGATTTCCCATCGTAGTTGACTGGTCGCACATACACGCTGCCTTAACCAATGAGCCGCATCTTGAGTGAGGCGATTGATAGGGAATTTCAGCATGTCGACTGACTCTAGTCCGCGTAAAAACTCGATGGACTGATCGAAGACAGGTGGTGGTGAAAACCATGAAAGTGGCGTTTGATAACGACCGGCAATCGCATCGAAATAGAGGAAGGTATTTTGGTGAATACGCGCTTGCCGAGCTCGGGATGGTGCACTGAAGTAGTCCCCAATTGTTCGAAATCCCATATTTTTAAGGCGTTTTATTTGATCGCGTGGGATTGCTACGGCATCAATCGAAATACGACTTAATGTTTTCTGAAAGGCATGTTCTTTCGGTCGCAATCCTTCCTGTACGAAGAGCGCTGCCATTTCAGGTGTGTATCCAAAGGCGAGCTGAATTTGGAAGTTTTGTGACGCGGCTGCATTTTTCAGGGTTTGCGTCAGATCAGAGAGATCGCCAAATAGGGATTTGCTCTTTGAAACTTCAATACATAATCCTTGATTCCAGATCGCTACTTGGTGGGAATACTGATATGCCCAAAGAGCGAAGCGATGGAGTAAGCGACGTTCTGCATCTGCCTGATAGGCTTTTGTTAGTAAATGTGGGCAAAGCGTGAGTGCCATACTAAGTGTCATGCCAGGTACAACGCCTTCTGCTAATGCGCTTTCTGAGCATTGCTTAATGTGGCCTTGATGATGGATGGCGACGCATTCGTTGTGATGTGCAACACCTTGCGCATCCAAAAGCAAGTTTGGAAATTGAAGGTATGCATAGATCACCATTAGTGCAGTCTCGATGAATCCTGGCTGACACAGGTTATACGCTGAGCGGGGCTTGGTTTTTGAATCCAGGAAAGCTCAGAAGGAACGACAATAGGTGGTCGGGCATTTGTTCCTGGTTGCTTAAATACTGTGATCTCAACACCGGAGATTGATGGATTCATACTGACGCGCACAGGAGCTGGTGATGCTTGATGTCGATGCGTGAGCTGTCGGACTAAAAAAAGTTGTGTTTGACCTCGCTGGCAAGCGAGTTGTAGCCGCCTGAGTTGTGTTGAAGTCAGTGTTTCCGTCTCCCACGCAATAATGCTGCGCGTAGATTCTGCTAGAGCAAGCTGTTCTAGGCACCATGCAAACTGATCGGTAGGGGCGTCAATAACATCGACTTTTTCCGTGTCGATGCCTTCCTGCATCAGTCGTTCAGTGCATGGTGTGAGAGGTGGATTCACAAAAGCAATCCAGCGTGCATCGTGTTGTGAGCGCCAAGTCGCTAACGCACATTGAGTGGGCGCTGAGAAAAAGTCATCGGTCAGAAATTCAATCAACATATGTGCAGGCCAGCCGTGGCTGCATAGATGCGTATTGAGCTCTGGAAAGCCAGTATCTGTCACTTCAATAGAGGTTTCTGTACTGCCTTGCCATAGCTTTCCGGCGTCAAAGAGTGGGCGTAAAAGATTTGTTTTCATTACTGTATAAAAATACAGTTTTTTACCGAAGTCAATCCGCTAATCTCGCCACATGAAACGGATTTTACAAGCCTACCTTCTTTCCTTACTTGCCGTACTACCTGGATTTTCCCAGGCCAACCAAGTCACTGCGCGATTAATCACGCCAGTTGAGTCTGTTGTTCCTGGTGACACCTTGTGGTTTGGGTTGTCACTAGAAATTGCAGATGGTTGGAATACGTATTGGAAGAATGCAGGCTCCACAGGTCTCCCGCCGTCGCTTGAATTGAGTGATGGCAAGCAGTCGTACGAACCTGAGTTACAGTTTCCTTTGGCAAAGACAAAGCCGTTTGGTGAAGATGTCAGTCTTCTGACTTACGGGTACACCAAAGCAGTTCTTCATCCGTTTCAAATCACAGTGCCTGAAACAGCATCGGGCCAATGGGCGTTGACTGGTGAAGCGCGTTGGTTGGTTTGTCGCGATATTTGTATTCCGGAAAGCCAAGAAGTCAGTATTTCGTTACCAGTTGTTTTATCTCAATCGGATGTGCGTCGTTCTGCATCTGTGCAACAAATTGATGCGGCACGTGCGGCTGTCCCCACAGATTTTCCTGCCAGTGTTAATTTCGCAGGCACGCAATCAGTTTGGATTTCCGGCCTCAACGAATTAGCCATTAATGATGTAATGCCTGAGGGTTCTGGAGAAACTCTGGGGCTTGTGCAGAGCGTGCAGCCACTTGGTGATGGTGTCCTTGTAACATTCGATCGCGCGTTGAATCCGTCGGATTATGCAGCGGGCAACTGGGTCATCGGTCTTGAATCTGGTGGGATTCGGTTGCCGTTTGATGCCGCTCTCTCAGTGCCTTCAGTTGAAAAGCAAAACTTATCGCTTGGCTTGGTCTTAATCATGGCGCTGGCTGGCGGTTTGATTCTGAACTTGATGCCATGCGTCTTCCCAGTACTGTCTATTAAGGCGTTATCGATTGCTGGTAAAGCCACAAAAGAACGCCGTGATGTCCAGAAAGGTGCATGGCTTTACACCGCCGGCATCTTGGCGACCATGTTGCTCCTCGCATCGATTATGGTTGCTTTAAAAGCTGGTGGAGCCCAAATCGGGTGGGGCTTCCAGTTACAAACACCGTGGTTTGTTGCGCTGTTAGTGTATGTGTTTGTGATTTTAGGGCTGTGGCTATATGGCTGGGTCGAGTTCGGGATGGCGCTTTCAGGCGTTGGACAGAACTTAACTGAAGGTCATTCTGGTCGCGCTGAATTCTTCACTGGCGTACTGGCTGTGGTCGTTGCCACCCCGTGTACTGCCCCGTTTATGGGTGTGGCAATGGGTTACACATTGACCCAACCCTGGTGGATTGCATTGATCGTGTTCTCTGCCTTGGGTCTTGGCCTTGCACTTCCAATGCTTGCATTTGCAATCTGGCCACAATTAGCGAGTCGACTACCGCGTCCGGGTAATTGGATGATCCGATTAAAGCAGTTGTTAGCATTTCCAATTTTAGCAACTGCAATTTGGCTCTTGTGGGTTCTCGTCCGGCAAACATCATCGGATATCTTGGCATTGATTCTTGGTGGATTGCTGTTGTTTTTGTTTGGTATTTGGCTGACCAAAGGCGAAGGGCGGATTTCGAAAGCGCTCGGTGTCTTAGCAGTGCTTGCCTCATTCGGTGCGATTCCAGGCGTGTCGCAAGTCGTGCCTTCTTCTCCAGACCAAGCGATGATCGAAGTTGATGCGGAGCCTTATGCATCAAGTGCATTGCGAGCTCATCTCGACAAAGGGCAATCTGTCTTTATTAACATGACAGCTGATTGGTGTATTACCTGTAAGGTCACAGAAAAACGGTTATTGAAAACTGGAGCTGTTGATCAGCTATTTGAGGATCACGGGGTGATTCGGATGACTGGCGATTGGACTCGCTACGATCCGTTAATCACAGAATATTTAAATGCGTTTGATCGTGTTGGTGTTCCGCTTTATGTGGTTAATCACCCGGGAATGGAGCCAATCGTATTGTCACAATTCCCGAGTTTTGATGAGCTAGAGAGTGCCGTTAAGGCAAAATCTTCGCCTTAATTTCGGCAACGACTTCGTCACCACCCCAGTCTTTCATGCCTTGGATGCTTTCCACTGCCTCATCTGAACCGTTAATGAGCACGGTCGTTGGAACACCGCGAAGTCCGTAGGCTTTGAGTCCGGACATCTTGGCATCTTTGAGAAGTACCGTGTGGTCTCCAAAAAGCTCGGGTTTTTTAGCCTTGAAGCTTTCGATCGTTTTGGTGCTTTCACCGAAATTTACCAGATAAACAGTCGCCTCAGCACCGAGCTTTTGGCCGAGTGTTTCAAGATCAGGTAACTCTTTAATACAAGGCGCACACCACGTTGCCCAAAAATTCACTACCGCAGGGCCTTTGATTTCAAATGGTTGATCTTTGAGATCTGTAAAGCCATTTGCATGGGCAGTTAAGGTGCCTAAATACATGAAAATCCCAAACAGGATTGTCCTACGATTGAACATTGTTTATTCTCCTTGTTTAGTCGAACAGAGTTCGGCGATGAGTGTGCTCAATAATATGTGAAGAATTACAAAGGAGCGACACGGTGATTGATCAAGTCCGAGCCTCACTATCGAATCTCAGTAAATCTGAGCGTGCTGTAGCAGAGACAATCCTCGCGGATCCTGAACATTCTGTTCATTTAAGCATAGCGCGTTTGGCTGTGGCTGCTGGTGTTTCTGAGCCAACGGTGAACCGTTTTTGTCGATCGCTTGGCTGCCGCGGATTTCCTGATTTCAAATTGCGACTCGCGCAAACGCTCGCCAATCCAGCCACCTTCCAGGTTCGCGGTCTGGACGACGGTGATTCGATTCTGCAACTTGCAGATAAAATGTTCGAGACCGCGATGTCTCGTATGAACCGCGCACGCACGCGATTACCGGAACAGGATCTCATTGGAGTCATTGGCGAGATTCTTGATTGCCGTCGGTTATTGATCTATGGACTTGGTCCCACTTCAGGTCTCGCCCGTGGAGCACAGGAGCTATTCATCGGTGCGCCAATCGCGGTTGTTGTACATACCGATGCGGTGATCCAAGAATTAACAGCAAATACCGCATCACCAGATGATCTGTTTTTGTTCCTATGCACGAATGGAGAAACTGCGCCGATGGTGCAGTCAGCGACATTGGCAGATGAGCGGGGTGCACGGCTCATCGCCATTGCGCCAACAGGTTCTCCATTAGCGAGAGCCTGTCACAGAACACTCGATTTGGTATTGGATTCGTCAAGCGCGACCATGGCTCGATTTACCAACCGTTTAGTTTGTCAGGTGGTTCTTGAAGTTCTAGGCGAGAGTATTCAGCAGGCAGTTCGGACCCAGCGGAAATTCAAACATCTGACCTCAACACGCTCAGAACGCGCTGCCGGATAAAAACTGGTCTATCCTGTACTGAACAGGAGACCAATGTGGCCAAAGTTAAATCCATTTACCAATGCCAAGAGTGTGGCGCGACCTCATCGCAATGGGCAGGTCAATGTCCCGGATGTCAGGCATGGAACACCCTTGTCGAATCTGTTCAAGCTCCCGAGCCCGTCAAAGGGCGTCCTGGGGGATACGCAGGTGCTATTCCCGAGCGCTCAAAATTATCTGCCATTAAACCAGAGCGGCTCGCCCGACTTGGTTCTGGATACTCAGAATTTGATCGCGTGTTGGGTGGGGGTTTTGTTCCTGGCTCTGTGATCCTACTTGGTGGAGCCCCAGGTGCCGGAAAAAGCACATTGCTATTACAGGTCACAACGCTGCTGTCAGAGCAAAGGCCGTGTTTGTATGTAACCGGTGAGGAATCACTTGAGCAAATCGCGCTACGCGCCCACCGCTTGGGGTTAAATGGTGATCAACTTGAGTGCGTGTCGGAAACACGAGTTGAAGCGATCGCCGCGATGGTTGAGCAAGTGAAGCCAGCTCTGTTAGTTGTTGACTCAGTGCAAGTCATGCAAGTGGAGTCTCTCTCTGGAGCGCCGGGTAGTGTTGGGCAAGTCCGCGAGTCTGCAGCGCAACTCACCCGACTGGCTAAGGCAACCGGCGTCATCGTTTTGCTCGTTGGCCACGTGACGAAAGAAGGCGCATTGGCTGGACCCAAGGTGCTTGAGCACATTATTGATGCCTCACTCTTGCTCGAGGGAGATAGTGGTGGGCGTTTTAGAACACTCCGTGCGCACAAAAATCGGTTTGGTTCGGTTGGTGAGCTCGGTGTTTTTGCGATGACTGAAACGGGTCTTCGTGAAGTCAAGAATCCGTCTGCAATTTTTTTAAGTCGGCCTGAAAGTGTGGCTCCCGGTTCGTCTGTAATCTGCACTTGGGAGGGTACTCGGCCATTACTGGTTGAAGTTCAGGCGCTTGTGGATAGTAGTTTAGGTGGGTCACCAAAGCGCATCGCTGTCGGCCTTGATGGACAACGCCTTGCGATGTTACTTGCAATTTTGCATCGCCATGGTCATGTCCAGTTGGGTGATCAAGACGTGTTTGTGAATGCGGTCGGTGGTGTCAAAGTCACAGAAACAGGAGCGGATCTGGGATTACTGTTAGCCTGTGTGTCGAGTTTCCGTGGCAAGACAATTCCGAAAGACTGGGTCATTTTTGGTGAAGTTGGATTATCAGGTGAGGTAAGACCGGTTGCGTCTGGTCAGGAACGAATCCGTGAGGCAGCAAAGCATGGGTTTAAGAAAGCCATCGTACCTTCGGCAAATGCCCCTAAGCAGGCGGTGAGTGGTATCGAAGTGTGTCGCGTTGAGCGCATCAGTCAGGTGTTGGAGTTATTTGATGAATCGTGATTTAGAAGGGCTGCGTAGAGATTATCAGGTCGGTCAGTTACTCGAAGAGCATGCAGGGGATGACCCGATTGCTTTATTCGAGGCTTGGTTGAGCGATGCGAAGAAAACAACACAGCTTGAGCCGAATGCAATGACGTTGGCCACCATCGATGGCATGGGCAATCCGCACGCACGGATTGTCTTGTTAAAAGGACAAGACGACCGTGATTTTAAGTTTTACACCAACTATCTGAGCCACAAAGGTGAGGAGCTTTTAGCGTCACCGTCTGCAGCCCTCGTATTCTGGTGGGACCAGCTCGAGCGACAAGTGCGAGTCGAAGGAATCGTTGAAAAATTAAGCGATGAAGAGAATGACGCCTATTTTCAGGAACGACCCAAGGGGTCTCGCTTGGGTGCATGGGCGAGTCAGCAGTCGCAGGTCATCGATTCACATCATGTACTGACCGAAAAAATGAGCGAGTTAGAAGCCCAATACCCAGGTGAAGTGCCACGCCCGCAGCACTGGGGTGGATATGCGGTTCGAGCGACCCGTATTGAATTTTGGCAGGGTCGATCATCGCGTCTACATGATCGTCTCGATTATCGATTCGATGGAGCGAGTTGGAATCGAGTGCGTCGTTCCCCATAGTATGTTGCAACGCAGAAAACGGGATGCTTCGATGAAACGGATGAATGTATTGGCAGCGGCCGGACTGTGTCTTTTGACCACAGCGACAGTATCTGCTGATGTTGTTGTGACTGTTGCACCTGTGTCTGAACTTCAAGAACAGATGACGGCTGAATTTCCAGCAAGCGCTGAACCGATTGAAACAAGCCTCCTGTCATCGGGCATTTCCGCCGAAATCGTCTCCATCGATGCACGCCCTGGTGATCGCATCGCTCGTGGTACCACTCTTGTCCAACTCGATTGCCGAGATACAACCCTGCGTCGTGATCTGGCTTTACAAGATCTGAAGCAAGCAGAAGTTCAATTCAAGTTCAGTGAGCGCCAAGCATCCCGAGTTGCCAAACTGGCAGAGACCAATATTGCGAGTGAGGAATTAAAAGATACGCGGGCAACTGAGTTGCAACAGTCTCGTATCGGTGTGGAAGCGAAACGTGTTGCATTGAGAGAGGCTGAACTTCAGGTGTCGAAATGTGAAGTGAAAGCCCCTTTCGATTCCGTGATCGTAGAACAACTGGCTTCGGTCGGTACCCGAGTCTCAGTCGGCTCACCAATTCTTAAGA
>RGHP01000411.1 GCA_010024125.1 Gammaproteobacteria bacterium
CGCATTGGAACCACTCCGATCCATCTCGAACTCGGCTGTGAAACGATGCAGCGCCGACGATATTTGGGGGGTAGCCCCCTGAGAAAATAGGTCGATGCCAGGTAAAACATTCTTTGCTCTAACCATCTCTTGCTCCCGTTGCTGCTGTTGATCAGCCGACTGGTGTGACGAGACAAAAAGCCACCCGACAGGGTGGCTTTTTTGTTGGCTGCGGGGAGGTGAGGCTGTAGCGTCAGGTCAGGACCACGGCACCAAGGCATTGATGCGGCGTTCGGGTTGGTGGCGTTCTGTGGTGCGCTTGTGCTGGCGTTCCTATCGGCTCTGGGACCGTGAGGACTGTGTGGATCTCAGTGCTGCGTTTGCCTATCACACACTGCAGTCTATTTTCCCGATCCTGTTGATTGCTTTGGGCGTCGCCAGCCGGGTGTTGGGGAGTGCGGATAATGTTTCCGACCAGCTTTTGGAATTGGCGGATCAGGTGTTGCCTGCCTCGGTGATTCCGGTGATTGTGACTCCCTCTTCAAATTTCTCGAAAGCAATCCGGAAGGTAACAGTCTCTTCATCGGTAACAACCGGAGCGGATACGGTTCCGACCAATCCAATATCACCTTCGCCTCCATTGTATATGCGGGAGATCTCTTCTGGCGAAAGGGCATCGTCATACATACGGAGGTCATCGATTTGCCCGGCAAAGTACTGACTACTGTTAAAAGGTCCTGGTCCCCCAATAAACCAATCTCCCAGTCTCGGTTCTGCGAGCTCGTTTTCCTGCAAGGCGGAGCTGGACACCATTCGGCCGTTCACAAAGGTTGATAGTTGATGGGTGTTCCGGTTTACGGTCATCACAACATGGGCCCACTCTCCTTGATTCAATGAATACTCAAAAAGAGATGAGGTGGGCTCGTCTCCATTTTGCTCCCAGGAGCTGATCGATCTTTTACCGGTGATTGCTAAGCCTCGGTCATTTTCAATTCCGGGAGTTGCAATAATTGGGATTTGATGGCCAAGGAATAAAACTTT
>RGHP01000412.1 GCA_010024125.1 Gammaproteobacteria bacterium
ATGGATCACCAACGTGGCGCCCTCTAAATTCACCAAAGACGGATGCGTCCTGCACCTCAGCGGGTCATCATCCCAAAACCGAGATAGCCTGACCGCCGCAACTCAACGCGCTATCGTAGAACTCGGAGAACTCGAGACCACATTCGGCAAATCCGAACAAGGCGCTCTCAAGAACTTCCTGTCCACGACATCTGACACATATCGACCGGCGTACGGCAAACAGGAAATTACCGTGCGACGATGCACCGTCTTCGCCGCCAGCGTCAACGACACCGATCGGTTTTCCGTCTCTCAAGTCGTTCGACAAAACCAAGATCTCTGGGAATCCGTCCAGTAGATATTGGTTATTGCTGTGTACGTCGCAGTTTCCAAAACGTTGAGAGAACCCAACGTGCTGCTCCGGCGACAAGTTTTGTCCCGAAAAGGCGATCACCTTATGCTCGACCAATGATTGATAGATAAAATCGAAATCATCGACGCTAAGCTGGGCTGACAGATCTACCCCCTTAACTCTCACACCAATTTTGTCAGAAAGCTGCTCAATCCACGGCATCACCAACACTCCTTACTACTTATCCTTGATTAGTATGTTCCCTTGCGCATCTAACTCGGCGGTCTGACGAGGGATGACCAGTGTGGTTGTGTCCGACTGCTCGATGACCAGCGGACCATCGTAGATCCGATTCTTTTCCATCACATCGCGCTGTATGACCTCCATCTCGAAACGCTCAGGTGAACCGTCGATATCAAATGTTGCGGAACGAATCCGAGCATCTAGGCCAGTTACTCCTGAAACAGGTAGGACATCAAATACTGACTGGTCACGATCGGGAGCGGCACGACCAATCAGACGGTAGGACATCACCTCAACCGGCTGTGAGCTCGCGGCGTGACCAAACTTCTTTGCGTGCAATTCATCAAAGTCAGACCTGACTTGCTGTGTGTCCAGGGCGTCAACATCAACCGCGACGGATAGTTCATAACCCTGGCCTTGATACCTAAGATCCATATACCTCTCAA
>RGHP01000413.1 GCA_010024125.1 Gammaproteobacteria bacterium
TTTCCACATATCGCAGCAACAGGAGATATTCCTGGAATGTGTTCTTATGAAGAAATGTCTAAAAAAGACTACAGCGGAAGAACACTTACGATTAATACACACGCGATCCCAGTTATGGGTGAGCCGACTGCCCTTCACGCAGAGCAGTTCGAAAAATTAACTGGTGCAAAAGTAGAAGTAACACATACTCCTGCTGGTGACCTTTACTCAAAGGCAATGGTTCCTTTTCAAGCGGGTCAGGCACCCTACGATATCGTCTTTGGTTTTTCAAACTTCATTAACGAATGGAAGAGATACTTAGCTCCCGTTCCACAAAAGTATGTTGATCAAATGACGGATGTAACTGCATCACACATCGCAATCGCATCTTGGGGCGATACAATGTATCAGTATCCAGTTGATGGTGATCGACACTATCTGAAGTATCGAAAAGACGTAATCGATAATCCTGAAATGAAAGCGAAGTATAAAGCGGATACAGGAAACGATTTACGTGTTCCACAAACTTGGAAAGAGTATGCAGAAATGGCTGCTTACTTTAACGGTTGGGACTGGGATGGTGACGGAGAGCTTGAATACGGTTCAGCTGAGGTTATGAAAAAAGATGACCTAATGTATGCTGCTTTCTATTCACGTTCTGCTGCTTACTCAAAAAATCCTAGCACTCCAGGTGGTTTCTTTTTTGATTTAGAAACCATGAAGCCGTTAATCAACAATCCTGGTTTTGTTGAAGCTTTGACTGATTGGGTTGAGGCTGTCAGCTATGTTCCTCCAGGTGGAATTAACTTTGGTCTTGGAGATGAGATCAATTCATTTGGTGGCGGTCAAACACTGTTTAGCTTCTCTTGGGATGATGCTTTCGTTGCAGCGATGCAAGATGATAGCCCAATTAAAAACCAAGTAGGTGCTGCTCAATTACCTGGCGCTACAAAAGTATGGAATAGAGAAACTAATTCTTGGGATGAAGGCTTTAATCAAGCTCCTTTCTTCGTTTGGGGATGGGCAGTTGGTGTAGCGGAC
>RGHP01000043.1 GCA_010024125.1 Gammaproteobacteria bacterium
ATCCGCCGATTGCAATTGTTGAGAACGCGTGGCAAACAGCGTCAAATAACTCCATTCCAGAAACCCAATATGCGACGCTGCAGGCAACAGTTAATGACAGATAAATAAGCCACAGTGCCTTTGCTGTTTCGGCGATTCGTGGTGATAGCTTGGCATCTTTCACGGGACCTGGGGTTTCGGCGCGGTAGAGCTGCATTCCTCCGATGCCGAGCATTGGAAGAATTGCGACTGCCAAAACCACAATACCCATGCCACCAAGCCACTGAAGCTGCTGACGGTAAAATAGAATTGATTTTGGTAAGTCATCGAGGCCAACAATGACTGTAGCACCAGTGGTTGTTAATCCACTGATTGATTCAAATACCGCATCGGTTACGCTCAAGTTCAACTGGTCAGATAGTGCGAGTGGAACACTGCCTGCGCTTCCGAGTACTAACCAGAATAAAACCGTGATGACGAAGCCATCTCGAATACGTAAATCCTTTTTTTGACGTCTTGCAGGCAACCAGCTCAAAAGGCCGGCGCCAAACACTAATAAGGCTGCTGCACCAAATAAGGGTAGTTGGCCGTCCTCAAAAACTAGGCTGATTCCGATGGGCGGAAGCATGGTTAAGCTGAACAGCATCAGCAATAAGCCAAGAATTCGGAGAGTTGGGCCAAAATGCATCATTACAGGAATGTCGGAGCAACTGAGAACAGGCGCTCAATATCGGTAATTTTGCGTTTGTCAGTTAGGAACATGATGACATGGTCCTGGTGTTCGATTTTGATATGGTCGTGTGCGATTAAAACCTCATCTTCGCGAACGATTGCACCGATCGTTGCTCCAGATGGCAAATCGATTTCGCTGATGGGTCTTCCAACAACGCGACTTGATCGCGCATCACCGTGAGCAACAGCTTCAATCGCTTCAGCTGCACCGCGTCGTAGGGAATGAGCCGCTTGGATTGAGCCGCGGCGCACCAACTGTAATAGTGAACCGATTGTGGCCTGTTCGGGGCTTACGGCAATATCGACCAAACCACCTTGAACAAGGTCTACATATGCGGCGTTATTAATCAACGTCATGACTTTGCGAGCGCCGAGTTTTTTCGCGAGCATCGATGACATGATATTGGCCTCATCACTATTTGTGACCGCACAGAACACATCGACGTCGTCGATTCGCTCTTCAAGCAACAGGTCTTGGTCGGACGCATCTCCCTGCAAAACAACTGTTTTATTCAGCATTTCTGACAGTTCTTTGCAGCGAACTTGCCCGCGCTCGATTAATTTAACGCGATATTGATTTTCGATGGATGTCGCAAGTCGGGCGCCGATATTTCCGCCGCCAGCAATCAGGATTCTACGGTAAGGCTTTTCGAGTTTTTGGAGTTCAGAAACAACTGCGCGGATATCCTTTCTCGCGGCAAGGAAAAAGACTTCATCATCCGCTTCAATGACAGTGTCCCCTCGGGGGATAATTGGCCTGTCTTTACGAAAAATAGCAGCAACTCGGGTATCAACTTTTGGAAGATCTTTGCGGAGGTCTTTTAGTTCACGCCCAACAAGCGCGCCATCAGAGTATGCTCGAACGGCGACAAGTTGAACTAATCCCCCAGCAAAATCCATGACCTGAAGGGCCCCAGGTTGCTGAATCAGTCTAAAAATTGCTTCTGTAACTAGCTGCTCTGGACGAATAATTTGGTCGATGTTAAACGCTGTCTTACCACCAAATAGAGGATTTGATTTACCGTCATCTGCCCCGTCATAGGCTGGTGATCTCACGCGTGCGATCTTGGTTGGTGTTCTAAACAACGCATGGCTAATCTGACAGGCAACCATATTAATTTCGTCAGAGTTCGTGACTGCAATCAGCATGTCGGCATCAACACCGCCTGCCTGCCTTAAAATGTCAGGATATGAAGCGTTTCCATGGATCGTACGGATGTCGAGACGGTCTTGTAGTGCTCGTAATCGAAAGCGATCTGTGTCCACCACTGTGATGTCATTCGCTTCAGAAGCTAGGTTCTCTGCGAGCGTTGCGCCAACCTGTCCTGCGCCTAGGATAATGATTTTCAAGCCGATACCCCGTCATTGGTGGGCTCTGATTTAACCAGAAGCGCGTAAAAGAAACCATCTCCACCGGTGTGGATTGGAAAATGCTGGATTCCAAATCCAGTATCGATGCCTGGTACGCCCTCAATTTGAATTAATTCTGCATCGGAATGGCGGTCGAGAAACTTGCGAATCTGCTGCTGATTTTCCTGGGGCAAGATCGAACAAGTTGTTACTAAAAATCTTCCGCCTACCCTCAACGTTTCCCAAGTCGCATCCAAAATCATGGTTTGCATCCCAAGGAGTGATTTGAGGGATGCCTCCGAGCGCATCAGGCGAACATCCGGGTTTCTTCGGATCACGCCGGTAGCAGAGCATGGAAGATCAAGTAGTACCGCGTCAAAGGGTGTTTGATCCCACCAACTATCGGTATGAGATGCATCGGCAGCAATGAGATCAGCGCGTAGCCCGAGCCGCACGAGATTTTCTTTAATACGTGATAATCGTTGTTCACTGACATCGAGTGCTGTGATGTCTGTGTCTGCCATTTCGAGCAGATGGCAGGTTTTGCCGCCAGGGGCTGCACATGCATCGAGAATGCGTTCACTTTTTTGGGGATTTAAGACAATAGACGCCCATTGGCTCGACTCATCCTGCACACTGACAACACCTTCGGCAAACCCGTCCAATGCCTGAACAGGCACCGGTTCAATCAGCCGTACCGAGTCAGGTGATGAGCCAGATTCTGCTTTCACGCCCTGAGTTGCGAGCGCTTTGATATAGGTATCACGATTCTCTTTTTTCCGATTAACGCGAAGAGTCATCGGTGGGTGGACATTATTTTCAACGAGAATCTGTTCCCAATAGTCTGGCCAGCTGTTTTGGATGGTTTCAATCAGCCACGCAGGATGATTCCAAAGCGTTTGTGAAGAATGCCGCTCCATTTTGAGTTCAGATTTTTTTCGAATAAATTGCCGTAGAACCGCATTGATCAGACCTCGAGCCCAGGGTCGTCCTGCTGTTAGCGTGACATCGACATATTCAGAGACGACAGCGTGTTCTTTACTTCCCATCCATCCGAGTTCGTAAACACCACACCGGACAATTGCGCTTAAGATTTGGTCTCTCGCTTTGAGCGGCTTGTCGAGAAGTTGGGATTCGATTTCTTCGAGGTGGAACCATTCACGGCAGATACCGTAGCAAATGGATTGGAGAAGCTTTTTATCATTTGGGCTTAGATTTTTACTGTGTTTACGAAGCAAAGCATCGAGGTTTGATTGCTGATTTTGTAATGCATCAATGATCTCAGCAGCATGCGCTCTGACGGATTTTTTCACGTTGGCAGCCCTGTTAGCTTGACAGTCTGATTCCACGGGGCTGTTTGGTGAAAGATCATTTGGCCATGTGAAAGGCGTTTTCCGCCAGGCAGTTGGCATTCGAGAATTTCTAGATTGCCGGTTCCTGTGCTGACGAGTATTTGCTGTTGGTTTTTCCACAGCGTACCTGGGGCTTTTTTTTCTCCATCTGCTTCACAGACAGAGAAAACTTTCATGCGTGTCGACTCTGCAAATGTATAAGCTCCAGGAACAGGATTAAATGCATGGATTTGTCGCATCACAACATGACGGTCTTGGTTCCAGTTAATGCAGGCGTCTTCTGTTGAAATTTTGTGTGCGTAGGTGATTCCCTTATCGGGCTGTTCTACCGGTTTCGCTTCCCCATGATTTAACTTTTTCAACGTTTCAACGAGCAGCGGGCCGCCGAGCCCTGCAAGCTGATCATGAAGCTGCGCTGTGGTTGTTGATTCATCGATTTGGATTGAAGTTGTCGCTAGCATTGGTCCTGTGTCGAGGCCTTCATCCATCAGCATGATGGTTGCCCCGGTTTCTGTATCCCCTGCTTCGATTGCTCTCTGTAGAGGAGCTGCGCCGCGCCACCGTGGGAGCAGGGATGCATGAACATTGAGGCAGCCAAGGCGAGGACTATCCAGCACGTCCGCCCTTAGAATTTGTCCATAAGCCACCACGACCAAGGCATCAAAACGTTGCGCTCGAATCCATTCGACTTCGTTGAGATCTTTTAACGTCTCGGGCTGTCTTACTTCTAAACCGTGCGCAATCGCATATTGTTTGACGGCACTCTCTGACAGCTTTTGTCCTCGACCACGCGGGCGGTCTGGCTGAGTTAAGACATATTCTACTGAAATCTCAGGATCTTCGATAAGCGCCTTGAGCGTTGGTACCGCGAAGTCTGGAGTGCCGGCAAACAGGACTCGCAACATTAAGAGGTTGCCTCGACCCGTTTCTGCTTCGTCAACTTCGATTTGATTCGGGACCTTTTGAGATTGGATAAATGATCAACAAATAGCTTCCCATTGAGGTGATCGCACTCGTGTTGAATACATACCGCGAACAGTCCAGTCGCTTCCATTTCGTATGGATTTCCGTCGCGATCAAGCGCTTTCAACCGAATGTGCTCAGGTCGCTTCACGACTTCGTAGATGCCTGGTACCGAGAGACAGCCTTCTTGCATTTCGTCGATCTGTTGAGTCAGCGTCTCAAATTCAGGGTTGATCATCACCAGTGGCTCATGCTCATCATCTTGCAAATCAATTACGACAACTCTCAGGTGGACGTCGATCTGAGTTGCGGCGAGCCCAATACCTTGCGCTTCATACATGGTTTCAAACATGTCATCGATCAATGTCCGAATCGAGTCGTCAACAATTTCGACTGGCTTTGCGATGGTCCGCAAGCGCGGATCAGGGAATTCCAGAATTTTTCGTAATGCCATGGTATCTCTGAGATCTAAGATTATGTATAAGTCGTCAAATTGTAACCGAACTCGCCGTGTCGCCGCACTGTTCCTGTGTGTGCTTTTCTGCCAAGTGTCGTCTGCAGTCGGGTGTTCATTCGAACGAATGTTTCATGTGAAACATCAATCTCAATGCCTCGACGACTGTGTTTATGTGAACGTGCTGGATGATGGCAAAACGGTCGAGTTGATCACGACTGTAAATGGCCTTAGTTCACTAAGTGCCATGCATCGCGCAGCGTTAAAATCGCTCAATCATAAAATGGTGAAAACAGCGATTCCATTGAATCAGCCTCAATTTGTTGATGGTCAGTCGGGGCTCTTGTCTGGGTGTCGATATGGCTACATTAACTACGGCAGTGCGCATGGTTTGCGAGATGGGAGTGTAGTGACAGTGCGGCTTCAAACG
Organism: Gammaproteobacteria bacterium; assembly: GCA_010024125.1. GTDB lineage: Bacteria > Pseudomonadota > Gammaproteobacteria > Pseudomonadales > Litorivicinaceae > HIMB30. The sequence continues at coordinate 5,261 of RGHP01000043.1, forward strand.
AGAATGACAGCAGTATTTCGCATTTTGACCGTTGAAGACCAAAGAGCATTTGGTGTTTATGATGCACAAGCAGTCGAATTGGATCACACATGATTTTTGCAAACGATTTTATAAAAAACGCCCGCTTATTAATGTCAGGTGGTGTCTCAGCGATACCGACAGAAGGCGTTTGGGGGCTGAGTTGTTTGGTTTCAAACGAGCATGCGATTGAGCGCATTTTGAGGGTGAAGCAACGTGATCGTGCTAAAGGGTTGATTACGTTGGTAAGTACTTTTGACGAATTGTCGCATTGGTTTGCATGTCCGGTGTTGGAAGTTGCTCGAGACGAAACGGGTAGACCGTCAACTTGGATCATTCCGGTGAACGCTGATTGTCCGAAAATTTTGACGGGTGGTCGTGATTCAATGGCTGTGCGTCGCGTCACAATGCCAAGTCTTGTTCGATTGATCGATGTAGTTGGCCCATTGGTTTCGACATCCGCGAACCGATCAGGTCGTCCTGCGTGTCAATCACGATGGCAAGTCATGAATCAGCTGGGTGACTCAGTCGATTATGTTGCGCGCGGTCGTACACAGGGCTATCGAAAACCAAGTACCATCAGAGATATGCAAACAGGAATAATCATTAGGGATTGATGAAATGACAGATTTTCACGCCGTGAAGTCCTATTTACTTGAGCTCCAAGATACGATTTGTAACGCGTTAGAGGCGGAAGATGGCCAAGCGACGTTTCAGCAAGACCAATGGAATCGTGAAGAGGGTGGTGGCGGTCGTTCCCGCGTGATGGCTGATGGCGCTGTGTTTGAGAAGGCAGGTGTTGGTTTCAGCCATGTGATGGGGTCGACGTTGCCTCCATCAGCAACAGCGGCTCGTCCAGAGCTTGCCGGGCGATCATGGCAGGCAATGGGTGTGAGCCTCGTGATACATCCAGAAAATCCATATGTCCCGACATCGCATGCCAACGTGCGGTTTTTTGTGGCTGAAAAGGATGGTGAAGACCCTGTGTGGTGGTTTGGCGGTGGATTCGATTTAACACCGTTTTATCCGATCGACGAGGATTGCGTTCATTTTCATCAAGTCGCTAAAGATGCGATCGATCCATTTGGCGCGGATTACTATCCAAAATATAAAAAAGCGTGTGATACATATTTTTATCTGCCGCATCGTGATGAAACGCGTGGTGTCGGCGGACTGTTTTTTGATGACTTTAATGAGCTGGGCTTCGATCAAAGTTTTGCCTTTATGCAAGCCGTTGGAAATGCCTTCGTCCCTGCTTATGTGCCAATTGTAAGTCGTCGCAAAGAGACGACCTATGGAATGCGCGAGAGAGAGTTCCAGCTCTATCGACGCGGCCGCTATGTTGAATTCAACTTGGTGTATGACCGAGGAACGCTTTTTGGCTTGCAAAGCGGGGGTCGAACAGAATCGATACTGATGTCGATGCCACCATTGGCGCGTTGGGAATATGGCTACGTTCCAGAGAGCCATACCGACGAAGCGAAGCTATTTGAATACTTAAAACCCAGAGAGTGGTTATGACATATCAGTTCGCAGTTTTTGGTGATCCAATCAGACATTCAAAGTCTCCAGAAATTCACCGACGCTTTGGGGAACAGCTGTCTCTTGATGTCACCTATGACAAAGTCCAAGTAAAAGAGAGAGATTTCGAAGCCGAAGTTACCCGATTTTTTGCAGATGGCGGCAATGGTTTGAGTATTACGGTTCCCCATAAGTGGGCAGCGTTTCAGATGGCAAGTTCACTCTCGGATGAGGCATTGCTCGCGGGTGCGTGTAATACTCTGATGCCGCTTGATGGCGGGCTTTATGGGCACAATACTGATGGTCTCGGACTGCTGGATGATTTAGAGCGGCTTGGATGGTCTCCGACAGACCGGCGCATATTAATCTTGGGCGCAGGGGGTGCAGTTGCAGGTTGTCTCGGGCCGCTTGTTGCCAAAAACCCGACTGAAATTGTTATTGCCAATCGCTCGATTGATAAATTGGACCGCCTGGTGGGTCGTTATGAACAGGGCGTTCGCGGGATAGCGCTTTCTGAACTGGATTCACAGGGCGAACCGTTCGATTTAGTGATTAATGGAATATCAGCAGGATTGTCTGGTAGTACGGGGGTTGAATTGACGGATCGAATCGTCAATGCAGATGGCGCATGCTACGACCTCGTCTATGGAGTCGACGAGACTCCTTTCTTGAAAATGTGTCGTTCACTGACAGATCAACGGGCTGACGGTCTGGGTATGCTGTTGGCCCAAGCAGCGCGCCAGTTTGAATTGTGGACCGGGATCTATCCCGACCCCTTTGACCAGCTTGTTGATTTTGGCCGCGCCCCTGATGCCAGGGCATTTTGATATACTGTTGACCTTTTGAGAGACGCTCATGTCTAAATCTCTTCCATTAGCTCGTCTTGGTGTGGTTGGCGGCGGACAGCTTGCTCGGATGCTAGCACCTGCTTGTAATGCGCATCATGTTCAGATGACTGTGTTGGATCCGATGCATAATTCGCCTGCTGGTCAGGTGGCATATGGTCAAATTCAGGGTGCGCTGCATGATCCGGCTGCGCTGAAAACATTATGCGAACAGTCAGACATCGTGACCTTTGATCTTGAAAATGTGGGCGCTGATATCTTGATGACCCTTGCTGATCAAGGTGTTCAAATGGTTCCCGCGCCAGCGACGATTCGTTTGATCCAGAATAAGTTTGAACAAAAGCGTCATTATCAAGCCAGTGGGATCCCTACGGCTGACTTTATAGATATTGGCGATAATCCGGATTTTGCTGTGGTCGAAGCATTCGGTTTGCCGTGTGTGCAAAAGGCTCATATGGGCGGTTATGACGGCCGTGGGGTACAGGTCATTCGGTCTGCTGCTGACTGGGATAAACGCCTGAAAACAACAAGCTTTCTCGAAAAATTTGTTTCTGGTGGAACAGAGTTAGCGGTTATGGTGGCGCGTAGAGCGTCAGGTGAGATGGTTGCTTACGATCCGGTTGAAATGGTTGTCGATCCAACATTGAATCTGCTCGATTACCTAGTTGCCCCCGCGAGAGTCAGTGATGTTTTGAGGCGACAAGCACAAGAGCTTGCTAAACAAACAGTAGAGTCTTTTGATACTCATGGTCTTTTCGGGGTCGAACTCTTTGTGACGGATGATGGCGATTTATTAGTCAATGAAGTCGCGCCACGTGCCCATAATTCTGGGCACCACAGCATCGAAGCGTGCGTCACTAGTCAGTTTGAAAATCAGTTGCGCGCGTGTTTGGACTTACCTCTTGGGGCAACAGAGCTCCGCGGTGTTGCATTGACTGCGAATTTGGTTGGAGAGCCAGGTTTTGTTGGATCGCCGGTCATTGAGGGGTTGGATGAGTTGTCGCAGATCCCTGATGCACACATTCATCTGTACGGAAAGGATGAGTGTCGTCCAGGCCGAAAGATGGGACACTTAACCTTAATTGGTAAAAACCACGATGAATTAATTCAACGATTCGAATTGGTTCGAAACAACCTGATTATTCGAGGAGATACGCCGCAATGACGGTGAAAGTTGGCGTAATCATGGGGTCAGATTCAGATTGGCCTGTCATGGAAGGTGCGGTTGATGCACTGAAATCGCTAGGTGTTGGCGTTGAGGCGACGGTCGTCTCAGCGCATCGCACCCCAGATCGTTTAATGGACTATGCAAAATCGGCACGTGATCGCGGTCTTGACGTGATCATTGCGGGCGCCGGCGGTGCTGCCCATCTACCGGGAATGATTGCTGCTGCGACCGAGTTGCCAGTGATTGGGGTACCTGTTGTCGCAACCTGCTTGAATGGTGAAGACAGTCTATTGTCTATCGTTCAGATGCCGAAGGGTGTTCCTGTTGCGACTGTTGCAATTAATGGTGCATACAATGCAGGTCTCTTGGCGGCTCAAATCGTAGCGACTGCGGACCACTCACTTCGCGATCGACTTGCGCAATACAAGAGTGACCTAGCAGCCCAAGTTATCGAGAAAGCGAAAAAAGTTGAACGGGCCTCGAGCTAGCTCGTTACCTCGCTATGCTTATTGGCGAGCTTGGTGTAGTGCGTTGCTGAGTATTTAAGAAACTCTTTTTCGCTATCTTTCAAAGGTCTCGCCATTTTGGCAGGTGAGCCGACGTAGAGGTGGCCAGACTCAAGCGTTTTCCCCGGTGGTACTAAACTACCCGCGCCAATCATCACTTGATCTTCAACGATCGCGCCGTCGAGCACGGTGGCTCCAATTCCAACGAGCACTTCATTTCCAATGGTGCAGCCGTGTAAACAGGCTTGGTGTCCAATTGTCACTCGCTCCCCAATTTGAAGCGACTTTCCACCTGGCGTGTAAGGGCCATCATGAGTACAGTGCAAGACAGCGCCATCCTGAACATTCGTTTGTGCGCCAATTGTGATGGAATTCACATCGCCGCGAATGACCGCTTGAGGCCAGACCGAGACGTCAGGTCCTAAAAAAACTTTTCCAGCGACGACTGCAGACGGATCGACCCATGCAGATTCATCGATTTCTGGGTGTTGGTTATCATATTCGCGAATAGTCATAATCATCCTTGTGATGCACTGAAAGCCCCACACTATTTCTGAAAGAGCCTTGGAGTCAATCATGCCAATTAAACGTTTTATCGCTGGTGCTGTTTGCCAGCAGTGTGGAGCACAGGACAAAGTCAGGGCTTGGGAAGACGACAGCGAAAAACTGATGCGTCGCGAGTGTGTTTCATGCGGCCACCAGGACGTTATTGCGCTTGAGGCGCCTGAGCAATCAGAATTGGTCACGCGTGTTAATTACACAGATCCAGTATTTGATGAAGATGTGAAGCCTGTCAGGATTTTGGATGCGTCAGGAACGAAAGACTCCTAATTTCCTCAATGATTGCCGGTAAGCGGGATCCTAATGAGATGGTCCGAATAATCGAAAAAATCAGAAATGCAGCCATCAACTGATCGAGCGAATCTGTCCCAATCAACCAAAGACTTCCGAACCATCCGAATACGTTGGCAAAGCACATGGTGAGGCACATATCGAGCGTTTTTGTTAGCCCGATAAATACTCCATCCAGCCAGTAGGATCCGCAAAGCGCAAAGAGAATCCATGTGAACCAAGTCATTAATGAATTGGCTTCGGTCACTACATCCTGGAAATCTGTCAGTGCATGAAAGAGTTGGCTGTGGAATACATTAGCGAATAAAACGATGACCGCTGTTGAGGCGATGGAAAGGACGGCCCCAGCCCTCAGGCTATCTGCGAATCGTTCAAATTGTCGTTCCCCAAAGGCTTGGCCTGCTTCGATCTCTGAAGCATAAGCAAACCCGTCCAGTGCATAGGCAGCCGTTGCAAGCAGAACCAAAATCAAACCAATTGCCGCGGCTTCTGTTACGCCGAGTCGAGCTGCGAATATGGATAATGTGACAAAAACACTGTGAAGCAAGATGGTACGAAGCATCAGAGGTGTATTGATTTTGACTAGCTGTACCCAGAGCCCAGATGCCTGAATCGAATCAATGACAACTTGACTTAGCCTAAATTTTCTCCAAAGCACAGCTCCTGCAATCACGACTCCTGCGTATTCAGAGATGACCGTGCCAAGAGCAATTCCATAGCTATTCAATTGCAGCT
>RGHP01000044.1 GCA_010024125.1 Gammaproteobacteria bacterium
GTGGCGATAGTGTGTCCCGAAAGCTTGGGTTGGATGACCTGGAATACGCGCGCGCGAGAAATATAACGCACGCCCCGTCTGGCTTTTCACCACCTTCACCTGATTTGGGTCTTCGATATCAGACAAGTCATGTATCGGCTCACACAACGTTGCGATCGACGCTTCAGGGTGTGCAATCAACATGTCAGCGACTTGATGGATGGCAGACGGAGGCAAGAGTGGTTCATCCCCTTGGACATTGACGATGATCGCATCAGCCGCCAAGCCCAACAGATCAGCCACTTCAGCTAAACGGTCCGTTCCCGTCGGATGATCTGACGCTGTCATCAAACATTCACCACCAAATCCCTTCACAACATCTTCAATTCGCTGATCGTCAGTCGCAACAAGTACACGCTCTGCACGTGAGGATTTGGCGCGCGCGTACACGTGCTGAATCATGGGTTGGCCAGCAATATCGAGTAGCGGTTTACCAGGAAGGCGCGTCGATCCGAAACGAGCGGGGATCACCGCAATGAAACTCATTAACGATCAGTCCGCTCGTCGCTGGTCAGGGTGCGCGCTTCATCGGCAAGCATCACTGGTATATCGTCACGAATAGGAAAAGCGAGGCCATCGGCACGGCACCAAATTTCTTGGTCGTTTTCACGGATTTCAACCTCTCCTTTACACAAAGGACAGACCAACAAACCCTTCAACTGAGGCGCCAAACTCATACCCTACTCCACTTTTTCAAACGATCGATTAACCAACTGTCGAATCCCGGTTGATGGCTCTCAAGCGCAACCACCCAGAATGGTTGTTTGAGCAAGTGTACCAATTTCACAGCATCTTTCTCTGTTGTTATGACGCGACCCAAATTGGAGACATCCGCTTCAGTGAACTGATGATGATCTGGAAACGCATATTCTTCGATCGACAACCCGGCCTGCTCCAGCCCTTCAAAAAACCGACTCGGTGATGCAATGCCTGATACAGCATCAAAGTCACCGTGATGAACAAGATCACTCAAGGGGTGATGTTCATGGGGAAGATCGGATCGATATGCGTAGGCCATCTCCCCGATCGAGCCAAACACTGGAGTCTTCGTCTCTATGCCCATTTCGATCAACATTTCTTTTGGATATTCAGTTCCCCGGACGATGATCGCATCCATTTGATCAACCACAGACAACGGCTCTCGCAATGGGCCGAATGGCATCTCAAGACCATTACCAATCCCTTGGTCTTTATTGAACACACAGACAGAAAAATCCCGCCATAAACGTGTGTTTTGTAAGCCATCATCCGACAAAATCACGTTCACTTGATGATGAAAGTGCAATCGCTCAACGGCTTTCGCACGATCTCGACAAACAATCACAGGACATCCGGTTCGCTTTTTCAGCATTAAGGGCTCATCCCCGACCTGCTGAGGGAGACTCGTATCCGTCACTTCGATCGGTAGGTTTTTGGCTTTTCCGCCATACCCACGGCTCACAATACCAGGTTTAAATCCTGCCTCTTTGAGTCGTAAAGCAAGGCTCGCCACCAACGGTGATTTTCCGGAGCCACCGACTACAAGATTACCAATACATACGACAGGAATCTGCGTAGTCACTCTCGGTGCACTGGCTATTTTTTCGCGTTTTCGGTGCATCCATGAGGCAACAATAGGGCTCAACGCTCGACTGAGAGAGGTCGCAGGTTTCGACCATCGCTGCGGCCATCCGTGAAAGCCTTTGAAACCACCAAAGCCGAATTTCATGCACTAATTCCCTCTATTTCTGTGCAGAATACCTGTGAATTGAGTATGCTCCGCGCTACTCGAAAGGAAAAGGATGATCCGTGTCAATTGAAGGTTGGGGTAAAGCACCGCCATCCACACCGCTGACTTTGTGGAAATCAATCAAAGCAAATCTGGATTTATGGCTTGTAGACCACGGCTTCCTGAGATCGCTTTATTCGAATCGTTTCTGCCTTCCCGGTCCGTTGTACCGTAGCAATCAGCCGAGTGTCTCACGAATTCATCGTTACAAACGAGAGCTCGGTCTAAAAACCATCATCAATTTACGTGGCTACAACCCAACACAGGGACGATATCAGCTCGAAGCCAAAGCGTGTGAAGAGGCAGGAATCACACTCATCAATACCCGAGTGCACTCTCGAGGTCTTCCGACGGCAAAGCAAATCAACCTCTTGAAGGAATTAATCGAAGGGTTCGAGACACCTGCGCTCGCCCACTGCAAGTCCGGAGCAGATCGTGCCGGAATATTTGCAGTACTGTATTGCCACTTCCGTCTAGGCCAGCCGATTGATGAGGCCAAAGAACAACTGCACTGGACCTATGGTCATTTTAGAAGTGCCAAGACCGGCATCCTTGATCATTTCTTCGAGTCATACATTCAATACCGCGATCAATGGATAACAGCCCATCAAGATAAAACAGCCCCCTCTTTTCTCGAATGGGTCAATTCAGAATATGATCGCGATACGATGGAAAAAGAGTTCAAGCCGCGAGGTTTCGCGAGCTTTTGGGTTGACTGGGTCTTGAGACGCGAATGAAAGGTGATATGCGCACCTATGGCCGCCTGATTCGAGAAGCGCTGCCATATTGGAAAATTGCTGTGTTAGCAATGCTGTCGATGGCGGCAACCGCTGCGATGGAGCCCATGTTGCCTGCATTGATGGCGCCTTTGATCGACGAATCACTGATCGATAAAGACCCGAACGCATTAATCCAGATCCCGCTTCTGATCGTCGCCGTATTCGTTTTTAAAGGGATCTCTGAATACGTTGCCTCAGTCTCAAGCCAATATGTCGCAAACCGAACAGTCGCAGACATCCGGTCGGAAGTGTTTGCGGTACAACTCGATCTACCAATGACAGATCATGACGCTGAAGAAGGCGGCCGACTGTTATCGCGCATCACTTATGATGTTGCCCAAGTGGGCGAAGCCGTTTCAACTGCCTGGATGGTCATCATCAAAGACACATTGATGATCTTGGGCCTACTCGGATTTTTAATTTATACCTCATGGCAAATGTCTCTCGCCTTGCTTGTAGCAGCACCGGTGGTCTCGTTTGTCGTCAAGAAGGCGAGTGTCAAAATGCGACGCTCAAACCAAGATTTGCAAACGTGGACTGGGCGACTCACAGGACTCATCGAAGAATCCCTATTGGCGGTTAAAGACATCAAAATTTTTGGTGGACACGACAATCAACAAAAACGGTTCGATGACATCAATAAGCGGCTACGCCACGAACAAATGCGCGTGATCAAAATTCAGTCGCTGAACGTTCCGTTGGTCCAGATTTTAGCTGCAATCACCATCGGGATCGTGATTCTAATCGGTACACAAATGAGTGCTCGCGATCTACTCAGTCCTGGTGAGTTTGTTGCCTACATCACAGCGATGGGAATGATTTTTGACCCAGTCCGCAGGCTGACTGGAGTCAATGCCACCATTCAACGCGGTCTAGCTGCCGCTGAATCAATTTATCAAATTTTCGATCAGACCCTCGACGATCAGCGTGGACATTCGAGAAGTCATGAGGCCCTACCAAAAGCATCACTTGCCATCGATCAAGTCTCGTTCAGCTACCCAAATGCCGAGAGTCCAGCACTCGATTCCGTCTCATTTGAGGTTCGCCCTGGAGAAAGTGTTGCGCTGGTCGGTCCATCGGGCTCTGGCAAGTCATCCCTGATCGCTCTGATCGCAGGTTTTTTAGACCCCAACAGCGGCGAAATTCGCATCAACGACGAACGGCTATCAGAGTGGCCTCTTGCTAAGCGTCGCCGTCAACTATCGCTCGTTGGGCAACAGGTGAACCTTTTTGATGCAACCGTTGCAGACAACATCCGATTCGGGTGGCCTGATGCATCAGATGACGACGTGAGAGAAGCTGCGCGTCAAGCGCATGCATTGGAGTTCATCGAAGCGCTTCCAGATGGTTTTGATACCCAGATTGGTCCCTTTGGAAGCCGTCTATCCGGTGGTCAACGGCAACGCATCGCGATCGCTCGGGCATTTATCAAAGATGCCCCGATCCTCCTACTCGACGAACCAACCAGTGCGCTTGATCACAAGAGTCGTGAAGAGGTTCTCAAAGGCCTTGAGAACTTAAAAGCGAATCGGACAACACTGATCATCAGTCACCAGCCAGAGACTCTGCTATCAATTGACCGTACGGTTTCTCTCCGAGATGGGGTAATTACTCGCTGAACAAAATTGGGTTCGTTTTGCGAAAAAATATTTTTCCGTCATAAAGTTTTAATGAGCTGTGGTTCAAAATAATTGAAATAACCGGCGATCAATGTATAACACAGGCGAGAATTGGTGAGCTTTCCCGAATGCCCAAGAAGTTAATTTCTAAAATAATGCCATCCGCAGACCGCCTTGAGCACATGCGCGGCTGGGGTTTTCTCGGTGAGAAATTATTTGCTCACGATCTCTGGCACCTGAACAGAAAAACCGTCGGTTACGCTTTTCTTAATGGAATTTTTTGGGCCTGCATGCCGATGCCTTTTCAAATGGTCGGTGCAGCAATTAGCGCTTTGATAGTTCGATGTAATGTACCCATCTCAGTAGGCCTATGTTGGTTAACTAACCCGATCACTATGCCTCCTTACTTCGCTGTAGCTTATGCGCTAGGCGCTTGGGTACTCAACTCAGAACCTTTATCACTTCCAGACAGCGTTACGCAAAGCTGGATACAAGAACAGCTTTCATTGATTTGGCTCCCCTTGCTTACTGGTTCTCTTTTAATCGGGATCAGCACCGGAATGCTAGGACTTATTAGTCTTCGGATGTGGTGGCGCTGGAAAGTGAACCATGATTGGAAAAAACGCAGCAGGTCGCACAGACACCCTAAAAAGCTATCAGCCGGCCATGACGCAACTCAAACTGCTGATCTGTCTGGGCCGCAACCCGGCGATCGTGAGTCACAATAACGAGACTTGTCTCAGTCTGTTTCGAAAGATCAACTAACATCGACAATACATGATCCGCTGTCGCCTCGTCTAAGTTGCCAGTCGGTTCATCCATCAACAAAACCTTCGGATTACCGGCAAGCGCACGCGCAATTGCAACGCGTTGCCGTTCTCCGCCAGAAAGCTCACCGGGTCGATGCCCTACTCGATGTTCGAGACCAACTTGGGTCAGGAGCTTAAGCGCTAGACGTTTCGATGCTGTCACAGATTGACCACCGAGCATGGCAGGCAACATGACATTTTCTTCTGCAGAAAATTCAGGTAACAGATGATGAAACTGATACACCACCCCAATCGTTTGACGACGTAACGCAACGCGTTTGGCATCACTCAATCGCGTGATATCAGTTCCCTGCCAAACGACAGAACCCTGCTCGGGTAAAAGTAAGCCCGCCAAAATATTCATGAGTGTACTTTTGCCAGAACCACTCCGCCCTAAAAGCGCTATCCGCTGTCCAGATCGAACAGAAAAATCCACGCTCTCAAGCACAGGAACGAGACTCTCTCCTTCCCCATAAGCGAAGCTGACATGCTGAAGCTCTAGGAGTGCGCTATCGCTCATGATTCAGGACCTCGGCAGGGATAATGCGACTGGCTTTTAATGCAGGATAGAGAGTTGCGATCAAAGACAGACCGATGCTTAGGGCCGTGACAAGACCAACATCTGACCAGCGAAGCTCGGAGGGCAAATCAGAAATAAAATAGGCACTCGGGTTGAAGAGATAAAACCCAAATACAGACTCTAAAAATGCAAGTATGTCCGTGATCGAAAGTGCCAGTGGAACTCCCAAGATCACACCAAAGACTGTGCCCACGACACCAACGAGCGTTCCCTGCACGACGAACACACCCATGACTCCACCGGGTGACAAGCCAATGGTTTTTAAAATCGCGATATCAGCACGCTTATCTGTCACGACCATCACTAGCGTGGAAACAATGTTGAAGGCGGCAACAGCAATAATCAGCGTGAGCAACAACGCAATCATTGTTTTCTCAAGCTGGATCGCTTCGAACAAGTTGCCTTGAGTTCGTGTCCAGTCTTGATAACGGATCGGTAACCCAAGGGACGTACTCACTTCTTGCGCGATCGGACGAATGAGTTGAGGCGCATCGAAAAGATTATCAAACTGCAAACGAAGTGCAGCGACACCCTCACCGAGCTTGAATAAGCGCGCTGCGTCGGATAGCTCGACAAAGGCTAGTTGGTTATCTAGCTGCGCCCCGACCTCAAAAATACCGGCGACCTGGAGTCGTTTGAGGCGCGGAGTCACGCCGGCAAGGCTAAGGGTCGCCTCGGGAATCAGAAGTGTGACCTGATCACCTGGGATGACACCGAGATTTGCAGCAACGCCAGAGCCCAAGATAATCGAGAACCTGCTGGCATTCAGATCAGTAAATTCGCCTTGTGTCATATGCCCTGGGAGAATCGAGACCTGAGATTCTTTTTCCGGGTCAACTCCAAGCACTGCCACAGAGACGGTCCGTCCATTAGCAACCAGAAGGCCTTCACCTTGATTTAAAGGGGCCACACCAACGATTGAACGGTTGGTTAGAAGTTTTTCTGCGATTGGATCAAGATCGGTTCGCGCATCTTCAAACTCAAGTAAGGCGTGCGGCACTGTACCGAGGATGCGGGTGCGCAATTCACGATCAAATCCGTTTAGTACTGACAGTACTAAAATGAGAACGGCAACACCCAAAGTTAATCCAGCCATTGAGACGGCAGATATGAACGAAATAAAATGGTTTCGACGCTTTGCGCGGGTGTACCGAAGACCAATGCAAATAGATAACGGATTGAACATAACGCAAGTGTAACTGGCTTCATGCTACAGTTTCTAAAACTTTGAAGGATTTTTCATGAACGCACTGATTTTGGCCGTTGCCGCTCTTCTTTTCAGCCGCCTTGTTGCATCTGATCGTATTGAGCCATATCGCCTGCAAGTCATTAGCGCGATCGAAAAAGCGACAGACGCACTACCAAATACTTTACGCCTCCCTGTGATTGTCGGCGGCTCAGTAACGATTGGCGCCATCATTGCCTACATGCCATTAATTGGTGCCGTGGTGACATTTTGTGCACTGGTACTGATTATCGAATACGGACGAGTCACAGAAGATTCCAAAGCAATTTTGACAGAACTTCGCAGCGGTTCATTTTCACAAGCACAGATCAAGCTCACTGAGTTTTCAGGAACCGATGCGAGCCAACTCGATGAAAACGGTGTCGCACGAATCACAGTCGAATCGCAGGTGTTGAAGCTCGCGCAAAAAGTGTTTATCCCACTTGCCTGGTTTGCCCTCGGTGGTCTCCCGGGAATTCTTCTTTACTGGACGTCAACTGTGATCGCACAGCGACATGGATCCGGCGAAACATCCGAACGCTGGGTGTCACTCCTCAACTGGGTTCCAATTCGGTTGATGGCTCTAACGCTCGGATTCATGGGGGATCGAGAGCGATCACGAGCAATTTGGACTCGGCAAGCCAACGATTTCTCTGATCCAGAAGCCGGCGTATTGATTGCGGCAACAGCAGGGGCGCTTCGAGTCAAACTGGGCGGCTCTCGTTGTGTGCAGGGTCTTATCAAACAAGAACCTTTGGTTGGTGACGGTGATGATGCTGCGCGTTATCACATCGAAGAAACCCAATCCCTCGCCGAACGATCGCTTCTGCTTTGGGCCGTTGCAGCACTCGTCATTACGGCCATTTAGCCAAAAGATGAGTTGCATCTAAACGTCTGGCCTCTATACTCCGGCCCTTCTCGTTAGGTGGCCGAGCGATCGGCATAACAGGGAATTCGGTAAGGCCTAGCCAAGTCCGAAGCTGCCCCCGCAACGGTATGTTCAGTCCTGAGTCCTCACGAATACCACTGTCATGATTGATGGGAAGGTGTGTGTGATTCGGCAAATGGAATTGCCCTGAACAAGCCCGGAGACCTACCTCGCGTGTCACGAACTTAAGGCGTGCGGTGGGCGCGTTGTTGGAAATCATATGAAATCTACAGCCAAGCTGGCGGCTACTCTGGCGTTCGGATTCATTTGCTCTTTGGCAAATGCACAAGATGCAGACATCGTCGTATTTATTGAAGATTTGACACTACCTTCACACTCGCCAGCTTCAAATTTCACCGTAATTACCGAAAGCGATATCGCCGAAGGCGGATACTCATCAATCATCGATGTACTAGAGCGCAACTCCAGTTTTAGAGCGAGTACAGATAGCACAGGCGCAAAGAGATCGAGCGCAATCGATCTTCGCGGATTCGGAGAAACAGCAGCAAGAAACATTGCGATTGTCCTAGATGGAGTTCCACTGAACAACCCAACCCTAGAAGCACCAAATCTCGGGCTTATACCACTCTCTCAAGTTACTGAAATCCGACTAATTCCCAGCGGTGGTGGTGTACTGTTTGGAAATGGCGCCGTTGGAGGTGTTATAGAGATAAGTACTAAAAACCAGAACGGAATTTACAGGCCTTCCTACGAATTAAATGGTGGAAGTTTTGGGTTTGCGCAAATTTCAGCCAAACACAGCTTGATAGGATCCGATTATGTGATTTCTGGTGATATCGTCGAACAGAGCTCAGATGGCTATCGTCATTTCAACGACAGTGATCTTACGGCAGGCCGTTTAGAATACCGCATTGATCGAGACTTCGATTTTTCACTGTCTCATCTACGCTCACTTGACCAGAGAAATGCTGCAGGAGCTTCAACTGAAGCTGTATTGGCTTTAGATCGCAGAGATTCGAGCATCAACGATCGATCATCAGTAAATTATCGCCAGGCTATTACTGATGTAAAAGTGGGCTTCAATCGAGGAATGAATCACTACAGAGGTACGATATCCCATCGGCAAAGCGATCAAGATGGAAAGTATGAAAATCCATCCTATGGAAATATTCAACAGAATTTAGACTTGGTTAACAGCCGTTTCGAAATTAGTAGTTTACCCTCACCGGAATCGACTCTTGATTACCTAGCAGGCGTAGAGTTTACAAAGGGAAAATATAGTTCCCTCTACATCACACCTTTCCGCAAACAGTCCAGCGCCGCGGTCTTCACTCAGTTCACTAAGCAACTCGGCTCGCTGTCAACGACGGTTGGAGGAAGATTGCAATCAGTCTCCGATATCATGGATAACGGGTTCGAATCGAAAGCCAATCTTAGAGCCTTCGATATCGGAATCGTAAAATCAATTGGAGAGATCGATGTTTATGCGAGAGCTGACCAAACCTTCAGATTTGCTACTCTCGACGAGCAATCATCATCTGGATCCGCGTTGAGACCTCAGATCGGAGAGGAGTTGGAAATTGGACTTAGAGCTTCAAATTTTTCATCACGCGTATTCACCATCTGGAACAAGGATGAAATCTTGTTCGACGCGAATGATTCATCACAGTCCATCTTCGGATCGAACATCAACGTAGATAAAACCCATCGAGTGGGAGCGGACATCGAGGTCACGTTCAGCCCCTGGCGTGAAACCGACGTCACAACTCAAATTGCTTATGTCGACACAAAAATAAAGGCTGGAAGCTTCGCTGGCTCTGAGATCCCAGGCGTCAGCAAAACTCAGGCTGGCATGACTGTTAACACTAACCTCACAGACACCGTTAGGGTTAACTTATCCCACCGTTGGTACTCAAGCGCCTACGCCATTACAGATTATGAAAACGATTTGGGTAGGCATAATGGCTATACAACCACTGCAGCCTCACTAACATTTATACAACCCGAATGGCTATTTGGGTTTAGTGTAAAAAACTTATTCGACGTCACACATGACTCCTACGTCTATGACTCATATGGTACGCTTAAACGAACACCTGCTGAGCCGATCTCGTTTTGGCTAACTTTTAAATACACTCCGGAGTGATTGATCATGCAAATCAAATCCGCGCTTCTCATATCGCTGAGTATTCTTATGCTGATAACAAGGGGGTCGCATTTTTCAGGGATGAACGCCTTACCTGAGGCCTCTTGGATGATCTTCATGGTAGCTGGAACGTTGCTTCCTGCTTGGTCCTTCGCTTGGTTTATGTCTCTAGCAGTTGGAATTGATGCCTACGCATTTACCTTTGGCGGGGTGCCAGGTACTTGTTTGTCAATTGCTTACGGGATGCTGATTCCAGCGTACTTCTCCATGTGGATGGCTGGTCGTTTGGCGAAGCCTTATTTCACAGGAAACCTATCTGGCTTCGCTGTATTTTTCGGCTTCGCAATGGCAGGCACATTTGTTTGTGAGCTAATCTCGAGTGGCAGCTTCTACCTGTGGTCTGGAAACTTTGAGCCGACGTTCGCTGAATTTATCAGCCGTGAATTGGCTTATGCTCCTGCAGCGTTTTCGAGCTCAGCGTATTGGGCTGTCGCATTCATTGTTGGTACAGCT
>RGHP01000045.1 GCA_010024125.1 Gammaproteobacteria bacterium
CCCGAGGGCTCGCAAACTGGGAAGTTATTCCGAGTACGTGCCAAGGGCGTCAAGCCCGTTCGAGGTGGAGCGCAAGGCGATCTGTTGTGCCGTGTCATGGTAGAGACACCTGTGAATTTGACGTCGAAGCAGCGTGAGCTTCTTGAAGAGCTTCATGAAACACTGAATCACAAAACCCATGCACCAAAACGCGAAGGATGGTTTGATAGTGTGAAATCATTCTTTGATGAGATGAAGTTCTAATGACCAATATTGTGATCACAGGCGCATCTGGCCGCATGGGTCGGGCGTTGATTGAGGCCGCCCTCGAAGCCGAAGGTGCCTCGTTATCGGGAGCGACAGTTCGCTCTTCGTCGACGCTTGTGGGTGCGGATGCGGGTGAGCTTGTGGGTCAAGGTCATCGGAGTGCACCAATTCAAAGCAACTTGGATGCTTTTGCTTCATCAAGTCCTGTCGTGATCGACTTCACAACCATCGACGCGACGCTCGATCATCTGCAATGGTGTGTGACACAAGGCGTTCCATGTGTGATTGGAACGACCGGTTTTTCTGATGCGCAAGAGATGATGATTGCTGAGGCTGGGGCAACAATTCCTGTTGTCTATGCACCGAATTTCAGTGTTGGTGTCAATGTGGTTTTTGATTTATTGGACCGTGCATCGCGCGTTTTCGGTGACTCAGTAGATATCGAGGTGATTGAGGCACATCACCGACATAAGGTCGATGCGCCGAGCGGCACTGCGCTCGCGATGGGTCGCGTGGTCGCCAATGCATTGGATCGCGATCTCAATCAAGTTGCCGTGTATGGCCGAGAAGGCCAAACAGGTGCTCGGCCTCGCGAGCAGATTGGTTTTGCAACTGTGAGAGCTGGCGATGTGGTTGGAGACCACACGGTCTTGTTTGCTGCAGAAGGTGAGCGTGTGGAAATTACCCACAAAGCGTCAAGTCGTCGAACATTTGCCAACGGCGCTGTGCGTGCCGCTATCTGGGCGTCTACGCAACAACCAGGTCTCTATTCAATGCGAGATGTTCTCGGTCTGTAGGTAAAACCTGTCAGCTTCGATGGACTTCTCGGTCCAATCTCCCTAAAATGCGCCCTCAATCGCTCGGCGCCTGCCGAGTCTGTCGAGACAGAGGACTCCCGGTTGAATTCACCTGCAATTTTATTACTTGCGGACGGCACACAGTTTGTCGGTCGCTCCATCGGCGCGGACGGTATGTCCGTCGGCGAAGTCGTTTTTAATACCGCAATGACGGGGTATCAGGAAATCCTGACTGATCCATCGTATGCGCGACAATTAGTAACGCTCACATATCCACATATTGGCAACACTGGCGTGACCCCAGAAGATGAGGAGTCTTCTGCGATTCATGCAGGCGGACTGATTATTCGGGACCTTCCACTCGTGCATAGTAATTTCCGCGCGCATGAATCTTTGGATACCTATTTAAAAACCGCTGGCATTGTAGGAATCGCAGATATCGATACGCGCAAGCTCACTCGGATTTTGCGAGATCAAGGGGCGCAAGCAGGAGTTATCATCGCAGGTGATGAGGCATGCTCGGATGCGGGGATCGCGAAAGCGCAGTCAGCGCTGTCTGAGTTCCCAGGACTTGCCGGTATGGATCTGGCCAAAGAAGTCACCACTGCCTCAGCGTATGAGTGGAATGAAGGTTCTTGGGTTCTCGGCGAAGGTCACCCGCAAAAGACTGATGCGCGATTCCACGTCGTTGCCTATGACTTTGGAGTGAAGCGCAACATTTTGCGAATGCTTGCTGATCGCGGTTGTCGCTTAACCGTTGTGCCTGCCAAGACTCCAGCAAAAGATGTGCTAGCGATGAATCCAGATGGTGTGTTTTTGTCGAATGGACCCGGAGATCCTGAGCCCTGTACTTATGCGATCGAGGCAATTCAGGAGATTTTAGAAACCAAGATTCCAGTATTTGGGATCTGTTTGGGTCACCAACTTCTTGGTCTCGCATCCGGTGCTAAAACGATGAAAATGAAGTTTGGCCACCACGGTGCAAATCACCCCGTTCAGGATCTTGAGTCTGGTGTTGTCATGATCACCAGTCAAAACCACGGTTTCGCGATCGATGAAAACACCTTGCCTGCGAATCTTAAGATGACGCACAAATCATTATTCGATCAGTCACTGCAAGGGATATCGCGTACTGATACCTCAGCATTTAGTTTTCAGGGTCACCCTGAAGCGAGCCCGGGGCCGCACGATGTGGCGCCACTGTTTGACCAATTTATCGCGAACATGGAGGCCCGCTAATGCCAAAACGTACCGATCTTGAATCGATTCTAATTATTGGTGCTGGTCCGATTGTTATTGGGCAGGCGTGTGAGTTTGATTACTCGGGTGCGCAGGCGTGTAAAGCACTTCGCGAAGAAGGTTATCGAGTCATTCTTGTGAACTCGAATCCCGCTACGATTATGACCGATCCAGCAATGGCTGATGCGACCTATATCGAGCCAATCCGTTGGCAATCAGTTGCGAAAGTGATTGAGAAAGAGCGCCCGAGTGCTTTGCTGCCAACCATGGGTGGCCAGACTGCTCTGAATTGCGCTCTCGATTTGGATCGTGAAGGTGTTCTCGAAAAATATGGTGTTCAGTTAATCGGCGCCAATGCGGATGCGATTGATAAGGCTGAAGACAGAGACCGTTTTGATAAGGCGATGAAGGCAATTGGCTTAGAAACACCACGCAGTCATATTGCTCATACGATTGAAGAGGCGCGCGCGGCGGCCGATGATCTTGGGTTTCCCTGCATCATTCGTCCATCGTTCACCATGGGTGGATCCGGTGGTGGCGTTGCGTATAACCGGGAAGAATTTGACGAGATCTGCGAGCGTGGCCTCGACTTATCACCGACCAATGAATTGTTGATTGATGAGTCGCTTCTCGGTTGGAAAGAGTACGAAATGGAAGTGGTCCGTGACCGTAAGGACAACTGCATCATCGTCTGCTCGATCGAAAACTTTGATCCCATGGGCGTGCATACCGGTGACTCGATTACCGTCGCTCCGGCCCAGACGTTAACGGATAAAGAATACCAAATCATGCGAAATGCTTCGGTAGCAGTTTTGCGTGAAATCGGTGTGGAAACAGGGGGTTCTAACGTTCAGTTTGGCGTGAATCCAGAAAATGGTCGCTTGGTTGTGATTGAGATGAACCCGCGTGTGTCGCGTTCATCAGCGCTTGCATCGAAAGCGACGGGTTTCCCAATCGCGAAAGTGGCTGCGAAATTAGCTGTTGGTTACACGCTTGATGAGCTTGCCAATGAGATTACAGGCGGAGCAACGCCTGCATCATTTGAGCCGTCAATCGATTACGTGGTGACCAAAGTTCCACGCTTTACTTTCGAAAAATTCCCTCAGGCTGATAGCCGTCTAACGACACAGATGAAATCTGTCGGTGAAGTCATGGCGATTGGCCGTAGCTTCCAAGAGTCGATGCAAAAAGCATTGCGTGGTCTAGAAATTGGTGTGAGTGGACTCGACCCGACGTTTGAATGGGATTCTGATGAGTCTGTTCAGGCGATGCGGCATGAACTCGCAAATCCTGGTCCACGTCGTTTGTGGTGCGTTGCCGATGCCTTCCGTAGCGGTATGAGCGTTGAAGAGGTTTACCAGGTTTCAAAAATTGATCCGTGGTTCCTCGCGCAAATCGAGGATTTGATTTGGGATGAGGCACGTCTCACAGAGATGGCTTTGTCAGATCTCGACCGTGACTCGTTGTGGCGTTTAAAGCGCAAAGGATTCTCTGATAAGCGTTTAGCGACTTTGCTTGATGTCTCTGAGAAAGAATTGCGTGAGCGTCGTTTGAAACTCGATGTTCGTCCTGTGTATAAGCGTGTCGATACCTGCGCAGGCGAGTTCGCAACACCAACGGCATATCTCTATTCAACCTATGAAGAAGAGTGTGAAGCGAATCCATCGGGCCGTGACAAGATTATGGTTTTGGGTGGTGGTCCAAACCGAATTGGTCAAGGGATTGAGTTCGATTATTGCTGTGTTCACGCTGCGTTTGCGATGCGTGAAGACGGTTATGAAACCATCATGGTCAACTGTAACCCAGAGACTGTATCGACAGATTATGACACGTCCGATCGCTTGTTCTTCGAGCCGGTTACGCTCGAAGATGTCCTAGCAATCGTTGATATCGAAAAGCCGAAAGGCGTGATTGTACAATTTGGTGGGCAGACACCTTTAAAGCTCGCGCGCGAGCTCGAGGCATCAGGCGTACCAATTATCGGAACATCGCCTGAAGCCATTGACCGTGCCGAAGACCGGGAGCGGTTCCAACAAATGGTGACGCGTTTGGGCCTCAGGCAGCCAGCGAATGCAACTGCGCGGAGTCTTGAAGAAGGGCTCGCGTTGGCTGAAAGCATTGGCTTCCCGCTTGTTGTGCGTCCATCGTATGTTCTTGGTGGTCGTGCGATGGAAGTGGTTTCAAACCTTTCTGAACTGAAGCGCTATCTGCAGGATGCGGTTGTTGCAAGTGATGACTCGCCAGTCCTTTTGGATCACTTCCTTGATCCTGCGATTGAGGTGGATGTTGATGCAGTGAGTGACGGTGAGCACGTCGTGATTGGTGCCATCATGGAGCATATTGAGCAGGCTGGTGTTCACTCTGGTGACTCTGCATGCTCACTGCCGCCATACAGTTTGCCAAAACATATTCAGGACGAGATTCGTGATCAAGTAATCCGTATGGCGCGTGAGTTGAATGTTGTTGGTTTGATGAACGTCCAGATGGCCGTCCAAGGCGAAGATGTGTATGTGATTGAGGTGAATCCGCGTGCCTCGCGGACCGTACCTTTCGTCTCGAAATGTATTGGGGTATCTCTCGCGAAAGTCGCCGCACGCTGCATGGCCGGAACTACGCTTGAAGCGCAGGGTATGATTGAAGAATTGATTCCGCCGTACTTTAGTGTCAAAGAAAGTGTGTTCCCATTTGCAAAATTCCCCGGCGTCGACCCGATTCTGGGGCCAGAAATGAAGTCAACTGGTGAAGTGATGGGGACTGGCGATAGCTTCGATGAAGCGTTTGCTAAAGCGCATGCCGCCGCCGGCGATCGACTGCCAACAATTGGGCGTGCATTTGTTTCTGTGCGTGACGCAGACAAGGTGCGCGCAAGTGCCCTTGCTCAAACGCTGATTGACATGGGATTTGAATTAGTTGCTACAGGCGGAACTTGTGACTATCTGCAAAATGCAGGGATTGCTTGTGAGCGCGTGAATAAAGTGATGGAAGGTCGTCCGAATATCGTTGATATGATTAAAAATGACGCCATTGCATTTATTGTGAATACGACTGAGGGTCGACAGGCTATCACCGATTCTGCAACGATTCGTCGATCGGCTTTGAACCACAAGGTTTGTTATACAACGACGCTGGCCGGTGGTGAGTCGATTGTTCGTGCGTTAAAGTTTGGTGATGAACGTGAAGTGCGTCGCCTCCAAGATCTTCATCGCCGCGTTGAGACAAAATAACAAGGATTTAAATGAGTAAGATTCCGATGACTAAAGCCGGAGAGGCTTTTCTCCGGGAAGAACTTCAGCGTTTGAAGCAGGTCGAGCGACCACGGATCGTTGCTGCTATTGCTGAAGCACGTGAGCATGGTGATCTGAAAGAGAATGCGGAATACCACGCAGCACGCGAGCAGCAAGGCTTCTGTGAGGGTCGCATCAAGGACATCGAAGCGAAGCTATCGCACGCGCAGGTAATTGATGTCACTCAAATTGAGAACACTGGTAAGGTGATTTTCGGTGTCACTGTGACACTGATTAATCTAGAGACCGATCAATCTGTGACTTATCAGATCGTTGGTGAAGATGAAGCAGATGTGAAGAATGGAAAAATTTCTGTGACATCGCCAATCGCCCGTGGGCTGATCGGTAAAGAAGAGGGTGATGAGGTGTCAGTCACGACTCCAGGCGGTGTCGTTGAATATGAAATCGACACCGTAGAGCATTTGTAATTAGATCGGGCGGATCAGATTCGACAAGCGCGGGTTTGGGCGTTCTGCGGCACGGAAGAGCAAGGCCATCGCTCCGGTCGACTGAACACACAGTGCTCCCGTCTCTTCGCAGAGTGATGCAATTAACACCTTACGGGTGTCGCGCTCGGCACGAACTTTAATCTTGATCAACTCATGATCGTTCAGCGCTCGATTGAGTTCCTCAAGTAAACCGGTCGACATCCCTTGATCGCCGACTAATACAATCGGCTTCAAGTGGTGTCCAATCGCCCGCATTTGTTTTTTGCGTTCTGGCGTTAACATAGTCGTCTCCATAAACGGGGCGCGCGAGTTTAGAGCAAAACATGGCACGATCCAAGTCCAGCGGTCGCTGGTTAAAAGAACATTTTGATGATCATTACGTCCAAAAAGCGCAAGCAGAGGGCCGCAGATCGCGAGCGAGCTTCAAATTAGAAGAGGTTCAAGCCAAGGATCAGTTGATAAAGGCTGGCGATGTAGTGGTCGATTTGGGTGCTGCACCTGGCGGATGGACTGAGCTCGTTGCCGATTGGACAGGATCTTCTGGACGCGTATTTGCGCTAGATATTCTTCCAATGGACTCAGTTGCTGATGTGGAAATTATCTTGGGCGACTTCACCGAGGAGTCCGTTCTAGAACAATTGATGCAGTCATTGAATGGTGAGCGAGTTGATGTCGTTTTATCCGATATGGCGCCTAACATGTCAGGTAATAAATCTGTGGACCAGCCGCGAGCGATGTATTTGTGCGAACTGGCACTGGATTTCGCTCGGCAGACGTTGAATCCTGGCGGTGCTTTTTTTATCAAAGTGTTTCAAGGCGAGGGTTTCGATGAATTTTTTCAGGAACTTCGTGCTGATTTTTCGGTCTTAAAAACGCGTAAACCCGACGCATCGCGTTCGCGCAGCAGAGAAACCTATCTTTTAGCGATGGGCTTTCGCGGCTAAACCCCTTTGAATTCGGTTGGCTTGCCCAAATAAACGTCTGTATATTGGGGAGCCCGACTCCTCTGAAGGAATGGAGAAGAATATGGCGAGAAATTTGGTTCTGTGGTTGGTGATAGCAGCCGTTTTGTTGACGGTATTCAACAACTTCAGTGTGGAAACCCAATCACAACAGATCAACTACTCTCAGTTTGTCGAAGAAGTGAATCGTGATCAGATTCGTCGCGTGATCATCGATGGACAGTCAATTATTGCGACTCGCGCAAACGGCGATGTGTATGAAACTGTGCGTCCGGCTGTGCAAGATCCGCGTTTGATGGATGATCTGCTCCAGCACAATGTTGTAGTTGAAGGACGTAAGCCGGAACAACAGTCCGTGTGGATGCAGTTACTGGTCGCGGCATTCCCGGTATTGATCATCCTCGCAATTTTCATGTTCTTCATGCGCCAAATGCAGGGTGGTATGGGTGGTGGCCGTGGTGGTCCGATGTCTTTCGGCAAATCCAAGGCTCGCTTGATTAGCGAAGACCAAATCAAGACAACATTTGCCGACGTTGCTGGTTGCGATGAAGCAAAAGAGGATGTGTCAGAACTCGTTGAGTTCTTGAAAGATCCAGGCAAATTCCAGCGCCTTGGAGGTCGAATTCCTCGTGGTGTTTTGATGGCAGGTCCTCCAGGTACCGGTAAGACGCTGCTTGCGAAAGCGATTGCTGGTGAAGCGAAAGTGCCTTTCTTTACGATCTCAGGTTCTGATTTCGTTGAAATGTTTGTTGGTGTTGGCGCCTCACGTGTGCGCGACATGTTCGAACAGGCGAAGAAGCAAGCGCCTTGTATTATTTTCATTGATGAGATTGATGCGGTTGGTCGCCAGCGTGGCGCAGGTCTTGGTGGCGGTCATGACGAGCGTGAGCAGACGTTGAACCAGTTGCTGGTTGAGATGGATGGTTTTGATGTGAATGATGGTGTCATCGTCATTGCTGCAACCAACCGCCCAGATGTTCTTGACCAAGCATTGCTGCGTCCAGGTCGATTTGACCGCCAGGTTGTGGTCGGCCTTCCTGACATCCGTGGACGTGAGCAAATCCTTAAGGTGCATATGAAAAAAGTACCTGTTGCGCCAGAGGTTGATGCGTCACTGATCGCTCGTGGTACTCCAGGATTTTCGGGTGCTGATCTCGCGAACCTTGTGAATGAGGCATCTTTGTTCGCTGCGCGTGCCAGCACACGTGTTGTCGCGATGAGCCATTTTGAACAAGCGAAAGACAAAATCATGATGGGTGCAGAGCGCCGTTCAATGGTCATGAAAGAGTCTGAGAAGCGGAATACCGCGTATCACGAGGCAGGTCACGCAATTGTGGGTCGATTGATGCCTGAGCATGATCCGGTTTACAAGGTATCGATTATTCCTCGTGGACGAGCACTCGGTGTGACGATGTTCTTACCTGAGGAAGACAAATACAGTCATTCGAAGCGTGGATTGATTAGTCAAATTTGTTCACTTTACGGTGGCCGGATTGCAGAAGAATTAACTTTGGGTGCTGATGGTGTCACAACAGGTGCATCGAACGACATTCAGCGTGCGACATCGATTGCACGCAACATGGTGACCAAGTGGGGTCTTTCTGAAAAATTGGGCCCACAGATGTACGACGAAGAAGACAACGAACCATTCCTTGGTCGTTCAATGAGTCGTCCAGCACATGGTCAGTCTGACGATACGGCACGTCTGATTGACGAAGAAGTTAAAGGAATTTTGGATACCTGTTATCAGACAGCAAAGAAAACGCTCGAAGATAATATGGACAAGCTTCACGTGATGGCCGATGCGTTGATGGAATATGAAACCATTGATTCAAATCAGATCGATCAGATCATGGAAGGCAAGAAGCCGGGTCCACCAGATGGGTGGAGCGATAACGACAAGCCACAAGGTGGCTCGCCTGAAGCGCATGATGATCTGCAAGAGGCTGCGAGTGACGAAGCGTCTGACACTGCACCAAAGGATGGCGCAGCGCCAACCAGCTAACAGTGGCTCAAAAAATTGTATGGCCAGATCTGGGGTTCCATGGACCCCAGATTATGGCCGTTTTGAATATCACCCCTGATTCATTTTCTGATGGTGGCAAGCTCTTTGATGGACGCGCTGCCCTTGATGCGGTCCTTTCGCATGCGGAAGCCTGTTTGGCTGAAGGTGCGACGATTCTCGACGTGGGTGGTGAGAGTACCCGTCCCGGTGCGGCACCTGTTTCAGAAAGTGAAGAGTTAGATCGAGTTGTTCCAGTTGTTGAGGCACTGGCTGCTCGCTTTGATGCAGTGATATCCGTTGATACATCGACGCCTAAAGTGATGACTGAAAGTGCTTTACACGGTGCTCGGATGCTGAATGATGTGAGAGCACTGCAGCGTGAAGGAGCAATGACAGCCGCATTGCAAACGGGTCTTCCCGTGTGCCTGATGCATATGCAGGGTACGCCTCAAACGATGCAAAACCAGCCAGCTTACGATGATGCTGTACAGGATGTGTATCAGTGGCTGATGGCGCGAATTGACGCGTGCTTGGATACGGGATTGCAAGCGGATCAGTTGTTGCTCGATCCAGGCTTTGGATTTGGAAAAACGCTTGAACACAATATTGCGCTGTTTCGAAGTTTGGATCGATTCGTTCAAACCGGATACCCTATCCTGGTTGGGGTCTCTAGAAAGACCATGATCGGCGATATGATCGGCCGCCCAGTCGAGCAGCGTGTCACTGGAAGTGCGGTTGCAGCAGCAGTTGCAGCATCCAAAGGCGCTGCGATTCTGCGTGTTCATGATGTCGCTGAGACGCGCGATGCAATGATTGTGATGCAAACGTTAACGCAGGGAATGCAGTAAATATGAGTCGTAAGTATTTCGGAACAGACGGTGTTCGAGGCCGGGTTGGTGAAGGATGCATCACTGCTGAATTTGTTTTAAAGCTGGGTTGGGCCTTTGGACAGACAGTGCGCCAGAGTCATGCGGGTCGTCCCAAAGTGGTT
>RGHP01000046.1 GCA_010024125.1 Gammaproteobacteria bacterium
CCTTCTCGTGTGACCTTTCTTGAGCTTGCAGGCGGCCCGCCAGCAGCAAAGCCGATTTCGATTAAAGTACGAGGATCTGAATTTGGAGAACTCAGGGCTGCTGCCGATGAAATCCGGAGTATCCTACAGAACACAGCAGGTGTTAAAGACATTACCGATGATGCACAGGATGGACGGTTCGCTCTTCAGTTAACTCTCGATCCAGATCAAGTTGCACGGTCAGGACTCGTTCCAGCCGATATCGCGCGAAATATTCGGATCCTTGTTGATGGCGAGATTGTTGAGTCGGTTCAGGATCAGGGCGAGACAGTCGATATTCGTGTGGTTGCTGCTGACGGTCAATTTTCATCTCCAACACAACTTCTTGGAGTCCAACTACCGACTGCTACTGGTGACATGATTTCGTTGAGTGAATTAGTCGATGCGGATCGTTCGCCCGCACTTGGGACGATTCGTCACTACAATTTCCGAAGGACAATCACGGTCGAAGCGGATATTGATTCTGAGATCACAGACACAGTGACAGCGAACCAATCTGTGATGGAAGCTTGGGCGCAGCTACAAGCATCGTATCCAAATGTGAATTTGGACTTTTCGGGTGAGCTTGACGATATCCAAGAGAGTCTTGATTCAATCGGGATTCTTTTCTTATTTGGTATCGGTGTGATGTATCTGATTCTTGGCACTCAGTTTAAGAGTTATGGGCAGCCGCTTCTGATTTTAGTGACTGTGCCATTAGCGTTTACAGGTGTGGTGCTCGGTCTTTTTGTAACAGGTAATCCACTATCTCTATACACACTCTATGGTGTGGTTGCATTGTCAGGTATCGCGGTGAACTCGGCGATTGTCTTGATTAGCGCTGCCAACGACCGCTTGATGGCAGGGATGAGTCTCAAGCATGCGACTTTGTACGCGGGTAGGCGCCGAGTTGTTCCAATTGTGATCACAGTCATGACAACGATCGCTGGTTTGTTTTCGTTAGCAGCTGGTCTTGGTGGTTCTTCGTTGATCTGGGGGCCGGTCGCGACTGCGATTGTTTGGGGCCTTGGGTTTAGTTCGGTGTTAACGCTCTTTGTTGTCCCGCTTCTTTATTTTCTCACGGGTAAAAAGCGAGAGATTCGTTTAAATCCGAACCCTTGAAAAATTTTCCAATGATCACACATCTACAACGAGGCGCCACAATGGGCCTCGTCAGTAAACCGCTCTGTCGTAATGAAGAGCATACAGTTTGATCGCTTTAGGAGGATCACATGACAGTAGACCTTTCACCTTTATATCGCACAGCAATTGGCTTTGATCGTCTTGCCGGAATGCTTGAGAACGCAAATCGTCTCGAGAGCGCAGGCTACCCACCGTACAACATTGAAGTGACAGGGGAAGACGAGTATCAAATCACGATGGCTGTTGCAGGCTTTACCGACGATGAATTATCGATTGAGTCAAAGCAAAACGAACTGACCGTATCAGGTGAAAAAGCCGAATCCGAAGAAGAACGGAAGTTCTTACATCGTGGCATTGCCACACGCAGCTTCGAACGTAAATTCCAGTTAGCAGATCACGTCTATGTTAAAGGCGCACGTTTGGAGCATGGATTGCTGCACGTTGAGCTATATCGTGAGTTGCCAGAGGCTTTGAAGCCACGATCAATCTCGATTGAGACAGGGAAGCTTATTGAGAATAAATCCTGATGGTAAAAGGCCCGGTAATACGGGCCTTTTTATTGCAGAACCGTATACTTATCGCTAAGCATTGTGAGTCAACGACCAGTTACATGGTACGTCGAAAAACTGCCACGCCCACTGAATTTTTATTGAAAAATTTGGTATAAAGACGCCTCTCAGGAGGAATCTATGAAATTGCTGAAAGAACTAACTCACGGTGATACTGGTTTTGCGTTGATGTTGATCGCGATGGCGATGACGATCCTCGCGTTGGCATTCTAAAGAATGCGATCATCCACTTACGCGATCGCGTGCCTTGTGCTCGTGTTCGCGTGTTTGAGCCTTCACCATTTTTACCCGTCGAAGGCTGCCTTCACTCTCGTTGCATTTGCATCTGGAATGGTCGCTGGGCTCTATGTCTTCAAATCACTCTGGGTCGGGATGTCTAAGGACTGGATTGCTGGCGCAGTGATTGTCCTGACCGCGCTTTTTACTGTTGTTTTACCAGCGGCTCAATTACTTCTGCAGTCACCGTCACTGTATGTTGGTGCGATGGTATTCGGAGCGCTTGCCATTGGCGTCTTTCGTGAGAAGATACCGGCGACAGTCGAGTCCGCGCTGGACGAGACCCTTTGAATCCCCAAGAACTTCTCCGCTCGGCTTTTGACAAAGCAGTCGAAGCGGCTCAGGCGAGCTGCCTAATTCCACACCTCAATGCTTTGCTTCCGATTGATGGTAAGACCGTTTTCCTTGTTGCCGGTAAGGCCGCGTCTCAGCATGCTCGGATCGCCCAAGAGTGCCTTGGTGATATTGAGGGGTTGTGCATCCTACCGAAGGGTCAACAGGTCTCGACAAGCTTAAATGTGATCGAGTCATCGCATCCTGTTCCCGATGTTGGAAGCTTATTAGCCGC
The DNA here is from genome assembly GCA_010024125.1 of Gammaproteobacteria bacterium. Classification (GTDB taxonomy): domain Bacteria; phylum Pseudomonadota; class Gammaproteobacteria; order Pseudomonadales; family Litorivicinaceae; genus HIMB30. Next base: position 2,575 of record RGHP01000046.1, read on the forward strand.
TCAAGAAGCGATGGCGCTCGCACAATCGCTCGGACCGAATGATCGGATGATCTGTTTGATCTCTGGTGGGGGCTCAGCACTGATGTCCGCGCCGCTTCCGACCATGGATCCAGAACTCAAAATGCGGACGCATCGTGCGTTACTTGCATCAGGAGCAACCATTTCTGAGCTGAATACGGTGCGCAAACAACTCTCGCTTGTGAAAGGTGGGCGTTTAGTAGAAGCCTGCCGAGGCAGGATTGTGAACTTCCTGGTTTCGGATGTGCCAGGGGATCGTGTTGAATTTATTGCATCTGGGCCAACGGTTCCGGCGCACACCAATCAAGCTGACGCAATCGATGTGTTAACACGGCACAAAATCGATGTGCTTGACGAATTATTACCATGGTTGTCAGATCCAAAGAATGCCACTCCGGCATCTGATGCAGCATGTTTTGACCGCGTATCGACGACGATCGTTGCAGCTCCCTCACAGTCACTCAAAGCGGCTCAAGAGTTTCTTGAAGCGCAGGGAGTGGAGTGCTGGGTTTTAGGTGATTCGATTGAAGGGGACTCTGAGACTGTTGCTCGCGTGATGGCTGAGACTGCTCTGTGGCAACGTCGCCATCGCACGCTGACAAAACCTCTGTGTTTACTTTCCGGTGGCGAGACCACGGTCAAAGTCACTGGCACGGGAATCGGTGGGCCAAATGCGCATTTTGCGTTGGCATTACTTGATGCACTGGATGGTGCCCGAGGAATTTCAGCAATCGTCTGTGATACTGATGGCGTCGATGGTGCCGCAGAGATCGCAGGAGCGTTGATTGATGATCAGACGCTTACTAAGGTGGGAGAAGCGAATCTCGATCATCGTGAGGCGTTCAAGCGCCAAGATGCGCATACGTTTTTCCAGTCGATCGGTCAGTCGGTCATTCCTGGGCCAACAGGGACCAATGTGAATGATTTCAGAGCGATTCTGATCGAGCCTTAAACGCTTTTCAAAAGTGCAATCACGATCGAAATTGTGATTATCGATGATACTGTTGAGATAAATATGCTCGTCGTAGCTGTTGGTGGTGATACCTGATAGCGACTCGCGAACAGGTACATATTTATGCCAGTTGGCATCGCAGCTAACATCGTCGCAACAGACAACCACAGCATTTCAAGACCAAGCCATGAGCCCAGAAGAAAGACGGCTAGTGGGTGCACTGTATTTTTCAGAATAGTGACCAGAAGAGCCGGACCCACAGAGCCTGAAATTGAATAACTTGCCAGCGAGCTCCCGAGCACAAAAAGCGCTGCTGGCGTCACGCTAGTTGCGACCAGATGAAACATGTCGGCCGCAATTGGATGGATTCCTATGTTGGTGAGCTTCCAAAGAAATCCGAGGCCCAATCCCACGATCAGTGGATTCCCGATGAGCCCCGAAAGCACTTGTTTTGGTAAATTAGCTAGGCCTGCATCATGACCTCGTGCGATCTCAATCGCGATAGTGACGGCGGTAAATATCGTAATTCCATGCACGGAAATTAATAGAAAAAGGGGAAAAAGTGCCTCTTCACCCAGGGCGCGAGGGATGATTGGGATACCGAGTAAGACGGTGTTCGAGAAACATGAACCTAGTCCGATAACCATTGCTTCGACGACTGGACGCTTTAAAATTATCCAGCCGACTAGTAAGCCGAGTACAAACACAGCTAACAGTGGAATGTAGTAACTGGTGAAAAGATGTGTTGCAGATTCTAAGGGTGGCTTGAGTTCGACGACCGCTGAAAATAAGAGTATTGGTACCGCGAAATCGAATACGTACTTGGATAATCCGTCACGATGAGAACTCAAAAAAAATCTAAATCGTGTTGCGGAGTAGCCGATCAGCCCCAGGGCGAATACTGGGGCGAGTAAGTAAAAGACTTCCTTCATTGAGCTCCTTTCACAAAGAGATAACTCTCTGTTGATGGAGGGTTCTGGATCAGTCCACGCTCGGCCATGAATTCACCAAATTGTTTCCATTGAGCAACATCTGTCTGACGTGTTTGCTGAGCAAACTTCGGCAACGTGTCGCGCCATGCGCGTCGGTTTAGTTCGTTATCAAGGTCATCTGGGCGATAGCTAACGAATGATCGATACATCCCATCAGGTGAGTCGAGGATTAATTGTGTCGCATGATCCATGACATCGAGGAAGCGTTCAATTTTTGCTGTTCCAGCATAATCCGGGTGCGTAACAAAAATGAGTTCTTCATAGGCTGGAACACCGTGTTCTTCTGGATAAAACGCGCGTCCAGGACGGCCATCAATATCCATCTGATTCAACTCAAAATTCCTAAAAGCACCGATGACTGCGTCAACTTGTCCTGCATAGAGTGATGGTGACAAGGCAAAGTTCACGTTCACAAGTTGGACATCGTCTAATGTCAGCCCATGCGTTTCGAGCATTGCTCCAAGGACTGCGTCTTCAAAGCCGCCAACGGAAAAACCCACAGTCTTCCCTTTTAAATCCTTGACCGATTGAATATCAGACTCTGCGAGAACGACGAGCGAATTCAATGGGCTATTGACGATGGTCCCGACGCGCATCAATGGCAGCTTGTTATTGAGATCGACCATCAGTGATGGCTGGTAACTGATCGCTAGATCCGCCTTTTTTGCTGCCGCAAGCTTTGGTGGCAGTGATGGATCTGCAGGCTCAACAAGCGTGACTTTGAGCCCCGCTTTTTCAAAAAGACCTTCTTGCTCTGCCACGATCAATGGTGCGTGATCTGGATTGATAAACCAGTCGAGTAGTACAGTCACTTCCTGCGTAGACGCTTTGGTCACAGAGCTCGCTGCAATCAAAAGGCTGAGGCTAAGTGCATTGAATAGATGTTTGAATTTCATGGTGTTGACTCCTGATCATTAAGTTGCGCGCAGAAGGTCAACAAAAGGAGATTTTGTTGGTCTTGGCTCCCTACGCCGGTACTGACCGGATCAGGTTCAAAGGGTTCTTCTCAGCTTGTGCGCCCCTGCCGCAGGTCGGGATTATACATACGAAAAGGTGGATGTGTTACTCGTAAAGTTCGGGACAGATATCACGAGTACTCTTGGTTTTGCCTCGCTCACCTTTGGCACGGATGGTGTCTCCCCGCTCCTCAATGTAGCGTTGGAAGTTCGGTTCGCGTTGATAAATGCCATCGGCAATATATTCAAGCACGGCTTCTGTGTGGAAGCTTCTGAGTTGTGATTCAACGCGGATGATTTCAGAGCCATTGGAGTCAAAAAGTACGAGGCTTGGTGCATACATGATTTTCATGTCGCGCGCATAATCACGCGTAGTTTTTGTCTCTCCATCGGGTGTCGTGACAGGTTTGCTTGACCACATGTCGAGTTGAACTGTGTGGAATGGCTTGAATCGGTCGCGTACTGACTCGAGTGATAAGACACAACGGTGAAACGTATCACAATCTGGACAGCTGGTTTGTTCGAACAGAACGGCCTTAGGTTGCCCTTTAATATCGAGGTTCGCCACGTTTTGAATGAAAGGTTGCTTATTGAGAGAGGTGTTCACCGCCTTTGGCTGGTTGGCGGCCAGATACTCGAAAATAGTTTGTGACTCATAGGTCTTGGTTTGTACGTAATTGAGAGCCACCTGCATATCTGCTGGCGAGACGTACCCGTTGAGACGTAATACGGGTTCGCCGTCTGCGTTAAAGAAGATGATGGTTGGAGTGAACTGCACATCGAGTGACCGTGCGATTTCTTTCTCTGTCGTTACGGCACCGTCTAAACCATAAACCTCTTTTGAACCCCAGATGTTAAGCGCAACGACATCAAAATGGGCGTCAAACACATCGCGGATAGATTGCTGAGTCAGGTTTTTTTCGATGGTATTTTTGCAATATCCACAGAAGTCTTGCCAGAAAAACACAACCAAATGCCTGTTTGATTCAACCGCCTCAGCATTATCTTCGGATAGATCAAGGAAACTGACCTTGAACCAGTCGGGCAACTCAAAAGTGTCGAAGGTTGTTGTTTGTTGAACTGGTTCAGGGCTATCTGCTGCGTGCGCGGACAGTGGCACTAAACACACCAGTGTCATGATGATTGTTCTTAACATAAGTTCCCTCCGGGCGATCGCATGATAGGGGTAAATATGCGCCTCCCGGAGAGAGAGTCAAGTCGTGTTAGATACTTTGTTTCAGCTCGAGGCGGCGGCGATGCAAGACGGGTTCTGTATACCCGTTCGGCTGTTCGACCCCTTTGAGAACAAGATCAAGTGCCGCTTGGAATGCAATCGACTGATCGTAGTTCGGCGCCATTGGACGATACGCAGCGTCTCCCGCGTTTTGCCCGTCCACAACTTTAGCCATGCGCTCAAATGTTTCGCGAACTTGCGCTTCATTTGTAATGCCATGAGTCAACCAGTTTGCGATCGCCTGTGAGCTGATGCGAAGCGTTGCACGGTCTTCCATCAATCCGACATTATTGAGGTCCGGCACTTTTGAGCAACCGATACCTTGGTCAATCCAACGGACGACATATCCGAGAATCCCTTGAGCATTGTTGTCGAGTTCGGCCTGAATGACTTCAGGGGACCAATTCGGATTTTCTCGTAGTGGTATTTCCAGGATTTCATCAACAGTATTTCGCCGCTGTCCTTTGAGTGAATTCTGAACAGCGAAGACATCGATTTGATGATAATGCAGGGCGTGTAATGTAGCTGCAGTTGGTGAGGGAACCCAGGCTGTGTTTGCTCCAGATTGAGGATGTCCTATTTTTTGTTCAACCATGGCTGCCATTAAATCAGGCATCGCCCACATACCCTTGCCGATTTGTGCTCTGCCTTGCAGCCCACATTCAAGACCAATATCGACGTTCCAGTTTTCGTATGCGTTAATCCACGTCGCCTTTTTCATGTGAACCTTGCGAATCATCGGTCCTGCATGCATTGATGTATGCATCTCATCACCAGTGCGGTCGAGGAATCCGGTGTTGATGAATACAACACGCTCAGATGCCGCGTTGATACATGCCTTGAGGTTAACGGTTGTGCGGCGTTCTTCGTCCATGATGCCCATTTTGACCGTATGACGTGGTAGATCGAGGAGGTCTTCGATTGCACCGAAAAGGCGGTTCGCAAAACCAACTTCCTCTGGACCGTGCATCTTGGGTTTTACGATGTAAACCGAACCTGCTCTTGAATTTTTGTCTTCAGTGCGCTTGAGATCATGGATTGCAATCAATGTTGTGAAGATTCCATCGAGTATGCCTTCTGGAACCTCGTGCCCTTCGTTGTCGAGGATTGCCTCGTTGGTCATCAAATGGCCAACATTGCGGACAAACATTAGCGCTCGCCCAGGGAGTGCTATTTCAGATCCGTCAACGCCTGTGTAATGGCGATCTGGATTGAGTCGGCGCACAATATTTTTATTATTTTTAAATACGGACTCAGTGAGATCACCTTTCATCAAACCAAGCCAATTTCGATAAACAACAACCTTATCTTCCGCATCAACGGCAGCGACTGAGTCTTCGCAATCCATGATTGTTGTGAGCGCGGATTCCATCAATATGTCAGCGATTCCTGCTGGATCTGAGCTACCAACGGGTTTTGTCTTATCAAACTGGAGTTCTACGTGCAGTCCATGATTTTTCATTACGATTGCCGTCGGTGATGCTGCATCACCTCGATATCCAACTAATTTCTCAGGATTCTTCAATCCAACAAGGCCAGTTGGAGTATGAATTTTTAAATGGCCATCAATAATTTTGTAGGAAGTTGCAGTTGAGTGAGTCCCGCTTTCTAAGCTGAAATTCTCGTCAAGGAATGTCTTGGCAAATGCAATAACTTTCTCACCACGAATTGGGTTGTATTCCAGTCCTGGACTCGCATCTCCGCTGTTAGAGATAACGTCTGTTCCATAAAGCGCATTGTAAAGGCTTCCCCAGCGCGCATTGGCTGCATTCAACGCGTAGCGCGCATTCATCACGGGTACGACGAGCTGAGGGCCTGCTGTTGTAGCAACTTCTGGATCGACGTTGTCGGTAGAGACAGAGACATTTTGTGGTTCAGGCAGCAAGTAGCCAATTTCTTCCAAGAATGCTTTGTATTCGGCGGCATTATGCGCTTGGCCACGACGCGCTTTATGGAAAGCATCAATTTTTTCTTGGATGACGTCGCGCTTTGCGACCAGCTCTCGGTTAACAGGAGCTAGCTCGTGGATCAACGCATCAACGCCTGCCCAAAACTTTGACGCATCAATGCCGGTACCTGGGATCGCTTCTTCGTTAATGAAGCGATAAAGCTCAGTAGCAACCTGAAGGCCGCCGCACGCTGTACGATCTGTCATAGTGTCTCTCCGCAAATCATCTGTGGGGAATTATCAGAGCGCGAAAGGTAGCACAGAATTGGTTGCGCTTCCAAAAAATGGAAGCAATTTTCATTTTAGACTTTTTTCAGGAATAAGTTCGGTTTTGCAGTCGATGTCGTGGTTTCCGTCGACGATGCGGATGTTCTTTATTTCTGTGCCGACCTTGAGCACAGATGATGTGCCGCGCACCTTCAAATCTTTGATCAGTGTGACTGTGTCTCCGTCATTGAGCACAGTCCCGTTAGCGTCGCGAACCGTGCGCTCCTCTGCATCGCTCGAAAGATCATTGTCGTTCCATCCATGGCCGCAGTCTGCGCAGATCCATGAGATGGTATCTGTATAAGTATTTGCTTGTTGGCATTGCGGGCAAATGGATTTGAGTCCATTCGAGGCATTCCTTCGTTAGATTTTAGTTCGTGGCTACTCGAGTTTCTAAGCCCGAGCGGAAGCTCAGGATTTAGTGGTGAGGCAAGTGTCTGGAAGTTGAATGCCTTGCCATCCGTTAGCCATGAACTGTCGGATGTTCTGATGATCATCGCCTGTTGGATTATCCCTTACCGTACGAAAATGTTCGGCGAAGCAGTGCAAGGTCTCGATTTCATTAAGATCATGAAGTCGGGCAAAAGAAAACACTTTGGCCGAACCTTGGTTTTCGGACGCTTGGTTCGTTGCCGCACCATTGATGAACGCTGTTGGCATGTGGTTGTAGTGCGAATCGATCAGGGCGATCACCTCAGCGAACTGGATGGTGTCAGGGGTCTTTCGCAGTTTTTCTAAAAAGGTTGTGATGTCGTTCATGAAGCGTTAGCCCCTATACATTTTTAGTTGCCTGAACTAAAAAGGCGCCAGTTGGGCGCCTTTTTATCGTGTGGTGGAGACGGCGGGATTTGAACCCGCGTCCGTCAGTCCGCTGCCAAACGCTCTACATGCTTAGTCGCGTTTTTCAATTTAAGTCCGGGTCTCCCAACGCACAGGGATCGCCTTTCCGAGTCCAGTTAAAAGTTTAGCTTCTCAACCCCGAACCCAGCGTTGAAGCGAGTCTCTGTTTCGAACCCTGTTGATGAAG
>RGHP01000047.1 GCA_010024125.1 Gammaproteobacteria bacterium
ACGAAGGCCTCAGGAAAGTGGTACCTAGAGACAGGCTCAGGGATGGGATCAACCCTAAACATTGCGGTTGGCAAGGGTGCATACGTTCTGAGCGATCGAGCAACATGGATTAAATTCGCTAACAAACAAGACTTCAATATTCACGTTCAGGGTGACAAGAGACTTTTCAATCAATACGGAGTCATCTTGGTGAGTCCTGCCAAATGTCCAAGGTGTGAAGGCCGCAGCTGGGCAGGCGTTAATTGACTGGCTTCTATCGCCAACCGGTCAGTCTGCGATCGCGTCCTACAAGGTAAACGGTAATCAGCTATTCTTCCCTAACGGTAACCAGTAAACAAAACAGCAAGGAAGAGCATGTCTAACCAAGTGATCATGGCCGCGGGTTGCATGCTCCACCAGCTTCCAAAATTGCTGGATCAGTTTGGAGCAATTGATCAAGCACGTATTCGGCTGTTATTTGGGCCCTCAGATTCATTGCGCGCCAAGATTGACAATGGCGAATCATGTTCGCTCTTCATCAGTGCGATCTCCGCGCACACCGATGCTCTGGTTAAAACCGGGAAGCTTCTAGAAGCTAGCGTCTTGGGGCTGAATCCAACGGTCCTTGTCTGTCACCGTGATCTTGAAATAACAACCGAAACCATCCTCCAATACCTGAGTAATCCCCATTGGGCTCTTGGCGTCTCTACAACTGGACTTGACCCAGATGCTTATGAGATCGAAATCCTGAAAAAAGTCTCAAAAACTTCGGATTCAAATTATCAACAGTTGATCGCCCGTACACGCTTGATCACGGGTGGCCGAGAAACTCCAAATGCTCCAACCGGGAGGAACCAATACGGCTGGATAATGGAGACGCAGGATTTAGATCTATTACTAACGTTTCACTCAAATGCCATCGAGGCTGTCGCAGACAATCCAGACCTAAAACTAATCCAGGTACCGCCTTCAATTGGGGTGACGGGTCATTTTGGAATCGGGATCTCAATCGAAGCTAGCACAGAGATTCAAGAGTTTTATCGCTGGATTCTTAGTGAGGATGGCCAACATATATTGGAAAACCAAGGGTTTGTCCCACTTAGAGACAACCATTCAACCGCACCTGCCCAAGGTCAGTAACGTCATAGCCTCTGTATCTTTCTATCTCGGATCTAAATCCTTCTGTGTTGGTGAAGCGCAACAGTGTTTGGATACCAGAGTCAAAATAAGCATATCGATCAATCAATAAATCGAAGTCCTCGACGCAAACAGGGACAAACCCTAATTTGTAACGATCAGCGAATGATCTGAGCCCGAAGGCAGCGTCAGCGTGGCCCTCAACAATCGATAACGCTACCTCGGTCTCGCTGCGGGCGACCCTGACAGAGTTAAGTTCGGAAAACTGAACACCGCGTTCAGACAAATGGCGCCCAAACAATAACTGCGCGGCTGCACCCTCCTGCCTTGAAACAAAACGCTTCCCCGGTAGATCCTCAATTCTCTCGATTTTCGACCCAGGACGGACTAATAGACCACGGTCTCGTCTCGCCCAGTGCAACAGAACCGACGGTGATTGGTCGAGATAGTCCCCGACCAGCTCGGTGTTCCAGCCTGGCGATTCTGTATTCTCAACATGCATGCCGCAGGCGATTCCCTCGCGATTCCGGTATCTTTCGAACCCATCGATCGAGCCGTTCAAAAATGCTGGGATGCCGCACCCAGAAGCGCTGATGGCCCACTCAAACAAAGGATCGTGTGACCCAAGGATCACGGTTGGTCGGGCCTTTGCTTCAACCATGGTCCCACCTTTGTGTTGGATCCAGTGATTGATTTCGGCCCTAGGAAATAAAAGTTTACCAGTCGCTTTTACGCACGGTATTTCACCACGCGCGGCGAGGTCATAGACCTTTCTTTCCTTTAATCGGAGCAGATCCGCGACTTCCTTTGTGGTCAGAAATTCAGACAAAAACGAGAGCTCTTAACAAATAATTGATGAACTAGCATACACCAGCAAACTTGGAAGGCTCAGCGAATTTCAGATAGTTTCAATCGCTCGACCAGAAGCTCACTACTGACAGCAAAATTTACACCGGCATCAATGTCCGCCTCTTTTGTATAGATTGCCGTAATCATCCCAAGTAATTCGCCGTTGGCGTTAACTAGCGCGCCTCCGGAAGCACCGGGATTCACCGCCGCATCTGTTTGAATGAAGTCCTCAACTGCGTTAAAACCAATCCCTCGCCTACGTGGTCCCGACACGACGCCACAACTCATGCTGATACCCAACCCGAATGGGTTCGCGATCACGCAAACGTGCTCGCCAGGCAGCGGATCGCGAGCTTTAAGGTGGAATGCAGGTTTCAGTTTTTCAGAGCTTAGAAGAGCGATATCGGCATCGTTGTCTGTCCAAACAACATTGGCGTCAATCAGCAGTCCTTCGTCGCCCTCACGAAGCTGCACTCGAGTCGCGTTATTGACTACATGTGCCGCCGTCAAAATAAAAGAAGACGTATCCTCAGAAGAGAGGCTCACGACGATGCCACTTCCCTCCGGAGCAGTACCTCGAGGTGCGCCATACCCTGGTTTTTCATAGCCAGGCCAGGTCGGCAATATCGCAACAACCGATTGATAGGCGTTACCCCACGTATGGGTGCCATGATCAGCGAATATATCGACCGAAGTGATGGCTACCAGCAGGGCAACATAAATTCTCATTGAGGAGCTGTAGCACGCTTCAGATAACTAATCAGATCGGCACGATCCTGCTCGCCCTTGATTCGTTGCACCGGCATTTTTGAACCAGGGGTCACAACGTCCGGACCATCTCTAAACAGAAGATCAATTGTTTCTTCGCTCCAAACAAGGTCCATTTCTGTTAACTCTTTGGAGTACGGATAGTCTTCTACCGCACCGACCTTTCTCCCGAATACACCGTAAAGTGTTGGACCCGCACGACGCTTGCTTGATGCCGTTAAGCTATGGCACACGCTACACTTTCGCGCGAACTGCTTCTCGCCATTGTCAATCGGCTGATCGGGATGGAAACGTCGCTCACGTTCAGCTAATGGATGCGGAACGATAAAATCATTCAAGGCAATCTTGGTCACCCAATCATCTAACCCTGCGAAGAACAAATCTTCAGCGTTATTTGCGAGTTGCATCGCCCAAATAGGGCCCTTTACCGCGGTAAAATCATGATGAATCTCACCCACCAATGCATCGGCAATCACAACCCGACCCTCCGATGTAGCAAAAATCATTTTTTCCGTCTCAGCATCGATGGTTACCGCCAACACGGGTGGACCGCCGTTCCACAACTCAATCTCGGGTCCGTCCCCATGGACGGTGATACTGCGCATCACCCCATTTGAGCCACCGTAAGCAAGCACATTCAGACGCGGGCTTAGATGCATCACGTTGATACCGAAACCATTCTTGACAACGCTCCTTACGTATTCGCCCGTTGCCAGCTTCCACAAGCGAATGTGACCATCGGCCCCACCGGAGTATACGTAACGACCATCACCAGAGAACTGCGCGGCATTGACCGGGCCCTGGTGCCCAGACAAGTATTGTCTGATTTTTAGAGTGGTGGTGTCCCAGATTCCGACGCGTCGATCCCAGCTAGACGAGGCCAGGAATTTGCTGTCGTTACTGAACGCAAGATGGATGATCTTGGCCGTGTGGCCATTGAGTGGCAAAGGCGTTGTCGTCACGCTTGGATCCCGGAGGGTAGAGACGTCCCACAACAAGATTTGATTGTCGTCGCCCGCGGTCGCAAGCCACCGACCGTCTGGAGAGAAGGTTGCCGTATTGACTGCAGCGTTATGACCGATCAGTTGCTTCAGCTCCTTCATCGAGCTGGAGTCCCACACGACAGCGGTGTAGTCGAAGCTCGTACTTACGAGAAGACCCAGGCCTTTGGAATACGCGAGGCCTTTGATAGGGCCGCCATGCGCGGTGTAACGCTCAAACGCTGCGGCTACGTTGAATAGAAGACTCGCGACTAACGCGAAAAAGAGAATAACGCTACGCATACTGATCTCCGAGGTCAGTTCATGTCATCCTTTAGGGTTTATCAGCCATCCTTATCAGAAATTCGTATGGTGGATTCGTAGACTGTAACGCCAATAGTTGATGGCCTGCCAGCTGGCAATAGGCAGGGACATCTTTCAGAGTCGTCGGATCAGTCGTGACCAACCTCACCTTCGAGCCAGGCTGCAATGGCTCGATCCTTTTCTTCAGCTTGAGAACAGGAAGCGGGCAACGGAGACCGACAACGTCGATCTCCAAATCCCAATTGTCGACCATTTACTTCAGTCGAACTGAGGAACTCGACTGCATCTCAGCAGAAGAAAAGCCCATTCCAGACATAACATAGTAGGCCCCGAAGGACGCTGCTATCGTGAAGGCGAACGCCACAAACATTGTCTTCATGACAAACCTCCTCGCGATGATTTAGCCTCTTCCTCTTCGACCCAAAGATCATGGTGTTGGCGAGCCCACTCAAGATCTACATGACCTGAACCCATCGCGTCAAAAGCACCTTCCATACCGACGCTGCCGATGTAGATGTGAGCGATGATCGCTATGATCATTGTGGTGGCCACAATCGCGTGCCACAGATGAGCGAGTTGCATTTCCTCGTGAGGCAAAAGCTCGGTTGGCAAACCCATCGCAGGAAAAATGGTGTTGATCATGCCAAACGTCTTAGCGAACATGGGAATCTCAAACGGGAACAGCAATGACAATCCTGACATCGATACAGACGCACCGAGCAGGATAGTCATCCAAAAGATGATTTTCTGTCCGGCGTTAAATTTCTTCGCTGACGGGTGTGCATTACCAATGATTCCACCACCTTTCGCCAACCAGACCAGGTCAAGCTTGTTCGGGATGTTGTGAGCAACCCACATCACAAAAATGAGCACCAGCGACGCCATGAACACCCAGGCGATATTGTTGTGCACCCAAATTGAAAACGTCGCAATGGTTGAGTTCGCCTCGTGACCAAAAATCGGAATAAGTACGCTCCTACCAAAAAGTAGCAGCAACCCTGTTATGGCCAGCATGATAAAAGAGCCGGCCAAGCACCAATGACCAAACCGCTCGATCGGCTTGAATCTTTCAATGGTATTGCCCGATGGGCCACCCTCGATAGTCATACGACCGCGAATAAAGTAAAAAAGGACTAGCAGCGCAATAATACCGCCGGCACCGTAAGCCGCGTAGGACTGGATCCCGCCTTGACGCGTCAATAACCAAGACATGCCACCATCTTGAACTAATATCTTGGCGGCAGGTCCAGTGTTTGAAACCTTAACATCTGTCTCTGAGTACCGAATACCACGGTACATATCAGACTTGGAAATACCCCCGAGAGTACCTAAATCTCCGCTCAACGGCGCGGCCTTACTTGGGTCTCCAAGGTTATCTCGACGAAATGATTCGTCGACATTGAGTCCTTTCTGTCGCTTGAGAATATCCTCTAATGTCTGCGCCCCACCTGTCGATGCACGTTGGCCATCGTCCTGCGAATAAGCCGGAGTCACAGCAAACGTCAAAAGTGCAACCAAAAATGCACCAATCACTCGTAAATTCATGACGACCTCAGGAATTGTTGTTGAGTTAAAACAAGAGAGAGGCGGGGAGAACCCCGCCCACCCCTTTGGCTGTTAGCCGCCTTTCTTCTCGTAGGCAGTACCCCAGCCCCATGCACCTGAACCAAAACCACGTGTCACGACGCGCTCACGATAAATCGCAGCTACATCATCACCGTCGCCGGCCAAAAGTGCTTTGGTCGCGCACTGCTCGGCACACGCAGGCAACTTTCCTTCCGCGATACGGTTACTACCGTACTTTTGGAACTCAGCCTGCGAGTTGTCCTCTTCAGGACCGCCCGCGCAGAATGTGCACTTATCCATCTTGCCTCGTGATCCAAAGTTACCCGCTTGCGGGAACTGTGGTGCACCGAATGGACACGCGTAGAAGCAATATCCACAACCGATACACAGGTCTTTTGAGTGCAATACGACCCCATCGTCTGTTTGATAAAAACAGTCGACAGGACAGACCGCCATACAAGGCGCATCTGAGCAGTGCATACAAGCCACAGAAATTGACCGCTCCCCTGGCTTACCATCATTGATGGTCACCACGCGACGACGGTTAATACCCCAAGGCACTTCGTTTTCGTTCTTACATGCTGTTACACAAGCGTTGCATTCAATGCAGCGCTCGGCGTCACATAGGAACTTGGCTCTCGCCTTTCCACCTAATGACATAATTTATCCTCCTTACGCTGGCATGATTCGACACAAGCTCGCTTTGGTTTCCTGCATTTGGGTAACCGAATCGTAGCCGTATGTCATCGCTGTGTTTGCTGACTCACCAAGTACATATGGGTCAGCCCCATCTGGGTACTTGGACCGACGATCTTCGCCTTGGAATACACCGCCGAAGTGGAATGGCATGAAGGCAACACCAACGCCAACGCGCTCGGTAACCATTGCTTTCACTTTTACCTTTCCGCCTTCAGGTCCTTCCAACCAGACCATCTCTCCATCGCGCACGCCCAAGTTGTTTGCATCGCGAGGGTTTACCTCAACAAACATTTCTTGCTGCAATTCAGCAAGCCATGGGTTCGAACGTGTTTCATCACCACCGCCCTCGTATTCAACGAGACGGCCAGACGTCAGGATGATCGGGAAGTCCTTCGAGAAGTCGTTTTTCTGGATCGATGCATACAGTGTAGGCAGTCGATACGCAAAACGGTCTTCGTAGGTCGGATAATCCTTGACCAGATCCCTGCGGTTTGTGTAGAGAGGCTCGCGGTGCAGAGGCACTGGGTCTGGGAAGTTCCAGACAACACAGCGCGCTTTCGCGTTACCGAATGGAGCACACTCGTGTTTAATTGCAACACGCTGAATACCGCCTGAAAGGTCAGTCTTCCAGTTTGTTTTTGCTCCAGCCACTTTCTCAATCGAAGCGCGCTCTTCAGCTGTAAGATCTTTATCCCAGCCCAAATCCATCAGCATCTGCATGGTGAATTCTGGATAGCCGTCTTTGATCTCAGAGCCCTGAGAGTACACGCCTTCAGCAAGTAGGTTCTCACCATTTCTTTCAACGCCAAAACGTGCTCGGAAGGTCAAACCACCCTTCGACACCGGCTTCGACATATCGTAGAGGTTTGGTGTACCTGGATGCTTCATCTCAGGTGTACCCCATGCTGGCCAAGGCATTCCGTAGTAATCACCATCGCATGGACCGCCAACTGCTTGCAGCGTGGTCTTATCAAACGTGTGCTGATTAGCCATGTGCGCCTTAATCCGCTCAGGAGACTGACCGGTGTATCCAATCGTCCACATACCACTGTTGAATTCACGGGTAATGTCTTCGATCAAAGGCTCGTCACCGTTAACCTTGATATTTCTGAACAAGCGATCAGAGAAACCAAACTTATCTGCGAACAACTTCATGATCACATGATCAGGCTTTGATTCGAAGAGCGGGCTAACGACTTGCTCACGCCATTGGATCGAACGGTTCGACGCTGTGACAGAGCCGTACGTTTCAAACTGAGTCGTGGATGGCAAGAGATATGCGCCCTCCTTACGATCATGGAGGATTGCAGACACTGTCGG
Source organism: Gammaproteobacteria bacterium (assembly GCA_010024125.1). Lineage (GTDB taxonomy): Bacteria > Pseudomonadota > Gammaproteobacteria > Pseudomonadales > Litorivicinaceae > HIMB30. The sequence goes on from RGHP01000047.1 coordinate 7,623, forward strand.
ATGCGGATCAACCACAACCAAAAGATCCAATTTCTCCATTGCCGCCTTCATGTCGACCTGACGTGTCTGGGAGTTCGGAGCGTGGCCCCAAAGAACCATTGCACGCGTATTGTCTGGCTGACCAAGGTTTTCTTTGGCTTCTAAAACACCATCGATCCAACGAGACACAGTGATACCGTGCTCATTCATCATTGTCTTAGTCTTACCATCTTTGGTCTTCATGGTCGCAAAACGACCCTTCAACCAATCGAGGTCTTCTTCCCAGACACGTGCCCAGTGCGCCCATGAGCCTGCTGCCAGACCATAGTAGCCAGGTAGTGTATTCGCGAGTACACCTAAATCAGTTGCACCCTGGACATTACAGTGACCACGGAAGATGTTTGTACCGCCACCAGTTGTACCCATGTTACCGAGCGCTAACTGAAGTACGCAGTAGGCACGCGTGTTATTGTTACCGTTTGTGTGCTGCGTACCACCCATACACCAAATCACGGTGCCAGGACGGTTATTAGCCAACGTACGTGCAACACGCTCGAGCTGTGAACCAGGAGTTCCTGTCACGCGCTCAACTTCTTCTGGATTCCATTTCGCGACTTCGGTCTTGATATCGTCCATACCCCAAACACGGGTACGAATAAACTCTTTATCTTCCCAACCGTTTTCAAAAATGTGCCACAAAATACCCCAGATCAAAGCAACGTCAGTGCCTGGACGGAAACGCACATACTCGTCTGCGTGAGCGGCTGTACGCGTGAACCGTGGGTCACAAACAATCACAGGGGCATTGTTCTGCTCTTTCGCCTTCATGATGTGCTGCAAGGAAACAGGGTGTGCTTCTGCAGGGTTACCACCAATCAGGAAGATTGCTTTTGAGTTGTGGATATCGTTGTACGAGTTCGTCATCGCACCATAGCCCCAAGTGTTCGCAACACCGGCTACAGTGGTTGAGTGACAGATACGCGCCTGGTGGTCAACGTTGTTTGTACCCCAGTAGGCAGCAAACTTACGATACAGGTAGGACTGCTCGTTGTTTGTCTTCGCTGAACCCAACCAGTACACACTGTCTGGACCGCTTTCTTCGCGAATCTTGAGCATCTGATCGCCAATTTCATTGATCGCCTGCTCCCATGAAATCCGGGTGTAGGTACCATTAACCAACTTCATTGGATACTTCAGACGGCGCTCACCATGGCCGAGTTCACGCACCGCTGCGCCTTTCGCACAGTGTGAACCCAGGTTAAACGGAGAGTCCCAGCCTGGCTCTTGTCCAACCCATACGCCATCACGCACTTCAGCCTGGACAGTACAGCCCACTGAACAATGCGTACAAACGCTTTTCTTAATTTCAGTTTTCGCATCACTCGACGCAGAGGCAGCTGCCTCAACCGAGCGTGGCGTCATCGAAAACGCAGCCAAACCACCCACTGCTAAACCAGTCGAACGTAGGAACGTCCGGCGGTCCATCTTGTGAGAGGCTACGTTCTTCAGTAAGGATGACACTTGGGAGCCAACTGCTACCCCATTCGCCTTTTTCCTTAACATGAAAATCCTCCTCAGGATTTCTGTGAATGACTTATCAGGGCCAAATGCAACCTGAGGTCATTCGTTTTTTATTAGAACCGTGCTGTCTCGAGATACTTCTTATAGTGCTCATTCTTACGAAGACCACTATCTTTACGAATCTCTACTTCAGAACTTGCCAACACCTGCGTTCCCGCTGTTGCAGCCACAGCTGCAACCGGCAACCCAGTTGTCACAAGTTTCAAGAAGCCACGGCGCCCTGCCTGTGTTGTTTTCTGTTCACTCATGAACATCTCCTTGTTGTGCTTTCACACCTACTATTGCCTTTCGGCCTACTCGATACGGAAAGATTCCTGCTCGATACCCATGAGTAGCCGGCCTAGGGAGCCAACTGGGGCATAGAGCACTGCACTCTCCGCTTTTTCGAGATCGCTAAAACAATGCGCAGCCCACGGGGCAATATGCGCATTGAAAAATTCCTTTTGGGCTTGTAGAGGCATCGGCTGCCCGAATGCCCCCGTGATCATACCGGCCATCATTTCGCACAGGGCGCCTAGATGATCTTCTGGCTCTGAAATTCCCTGCTTTCGCTGAATACCCAACTCACGCATCTTCCCACGAAGGTCGGCGAGTGGCTTTTCGTGCAAAAAGCCGGTCAAGTAGTAGCTCGCGTAGGGCAGTACTTCGCCGCGACCAACGCCGATGAACAACACGTTGTATTCGCGCTCAACAGAGGCTGGAGTCATTG
>RGHP01000048.1 GCA_010024125.1 Gammaproteobacteria bacterium
ACAAGGTGTCTCCACCATTCCGTCAAGCGGAGTTCCAAGTCATGTACGGGCAGGGTATCTACCACATGGGTGAAGTTCTTGATCTTGGCGTTCAGGAGGGCTTGGTTGAGAAGTCTGGTGCGTGGTACTCCTATGACGGTCAGCGCATTGGTCAGGGTAAGGCGAATGCAGCTCAATTCCTCGATGAAAATCGCGCGATGGCGGATGAGATCGAGAAAATGTTGCGAGACAGGCTGCTTGCTTCTCCAGGACCTGCCGAGGACGCGCCAGCAGACATCGCTGAGGCTCCACCTGAAGAGTAAGTCTCCTAGAGCAGTTCCTGCTCGATGGGAACAACGTTAATAGCGGACCCCTTGTTTTGGGGTCTCGCGCTGATCGGTTTAGTCATTGTAGGAGTCTCCAAAGGGGGTTTTGGAGGCGGCCTCGGTGTGGTCGGTGTTCCGTTTATAGCGGCAGCGATCCCAGTGAATCAGGCTGCGGCGATCATGCTTCCTTGTTTAATCATCATGGATCTCACTGGGCTTTACGGTTGGCGAGGGCAATGGTGCTGGGTACAGTTAAGGCGATTATTGCCCGCGGCAGGTCTTGGTGTCTGTGTTGGTGCGCTGAGCTTCCATGTGCTATCGGAAAACGCCCTGAGAGTGATGATTGGTGTCATTGGGCTGGGGTTTGGGGTTCAGTGGTGGGTAAAACATTTACGATTGGTTCGGTCATCGGAAAAACCCGTGCCTGGACCTTGGCATACTCGTTTTTGGAGCATGATTGCGGGATTTACAAGTTTTAGTGTGCATGCAGGTGGTCCACCACTTCAGGTGGCATTGTTACCTCAAAAGCTCGATCCAAAGATTTATGCAGCGACCACGGTCGTATTCTTTACCTTTGTGAACATTATCAAGGTATTTCCGTATTACTGGTTAGACCAGTTTACAAGCGAAGTGCTGTGGACCGCTCTGATTTTGGCACCAATTGGTCCTTTTGCTGTTCGGCTTGGTATCTTCCTAAACCAAAGGGTTTCGGCGCTTTGGTTTTATCGAGTGTGTTACTTTGGCCTTGTTGTCTCGAGTACGCGATTACTCATTATTGGTATGACCACTTAGTCGAGTTGTCCTGACTTGCATGTGATATCCTTCATCCAAAATTAATCAAATAAAACTAGCGAACCGCAAAAGGTGAATCCATGGAAACTGGGCAATTAGTCGCAGCATTAGCGGCCGGTGTTCAATCTGATCGAGTTTTATTCCGCGAGCAAGATACAGCGCCCTACGAGTGCGATGGCTTAACAATGTTTAAAGCGAAACCAAAAGTGGTTGTGCTTCCTGAGACCCGTGATGAAGTCTGTCACGTGCTCAAAACATGTAAGGCACTTGGTGTACCTGTGGTGGCGCGTGGCGCGGGAACTGGGCTTTCAGGTGGTGCGTTACCGCATGCCGAAGGGGTTTTGCTCGTCATGGCTAAATTCAGCCGGATCCTTGAGATTGACGAAGATGCGCGGATCGCACGTGTCGAACCAGGTGTTCGAAATTTGGCTATCTCAGAAGCGGTCAGTCATCTCGATTTATATTACGCTCCTGACCCTTCATCCCAGATCGCGTGCTCTATCGGGGGAAACATCGCCGAAAATTCTGGGGGTGTGCATTGCCTAAAATATGGTTTGACGGTTCACAACGTCTTATCCGTGACGGTTGCTTTGGATGATGGCTCGATTGTGACAGTCGGATCCGATGCATTGGATTCTGCGGGGTATGATCTCCTAGCGTTGACTATCGGAAGTGAAGGTCTTTTGGCTGTTGTTCTGGAGGTTACGGTAAGGTTACTGCCGAAACCTGAAGAAATGCGCGTCGTGATGGCTGCGTTTGATGATGTCACAAAAGCTGGTGATTCCGTCGGTAACATCATCGCGGCTGGAATTATTCCTGCTGGCCTTGAAATGATGGATGGTCCAGCGGTCGCGGCTGTCGAGGATTTCGTTAAGGCAGGCTACCCTCTCGATGCGGAAGCGCTTCTGTTGTGTGAAGTTGACGGAACCAAAGAAGAAGTCGCTGATGAACTGGCTCGCGTCGAGGCGATCTTGAAAGAATCCGGAGCAACGATGCTTCGCGTGGCGACTAACGAAGAAGAGCGTTTGCTTTTCTGGAAAGGTCGTAAGAGTGCGTTCCCAGCCGTTGGTCGAATCTCACCTGATTACTACTGCATGGACGGCACGATTCCACGTAAACACCTCTCACTTGTCTTGAGACGGATGCGTGAAATGTCGGAGCGATACGGGCTCCGATGCGCGAACGTATTTCACGCTGGTGATGGCAATTTACACCCACTGATTTTGTTTGATGCAAATGACCCCGATGAAGTGAAGCGTGCTGAAGACTTCGGTGCTGAAATTCTTGAGTTGTCGGTTGAAGTGGGTGGAACGATCACTGGAGAGCATGGTGTTGGCATCGAAAAAATTAATGAGATGTGTGTTCAATTCTCTTCAGATGAATTGACACAATTCCACACTGTGAAGGCAGCTTTCGATCCAACAGGGATCTTGAACCCAGGCAAAGCAGTGCCGACACTGAACCGCTGCGCAGAGTTCGGAAAAATGCATATCCACCATGGGCAGATGCCTCATCCGGAATTGGAACGTTTTTAATGCCCTTAGTTGAAACCTTATGCAAGCGCCTTACGGCGAAAGAGCCAGTCTCTGTGATCGGCGGTAACACCAAGGCATTTTTAGCTGGCCGTTTGAACGATGAACCCGTATCCATGCTGGAGCACACTGGCATTATTAATTACGAGCCGACTGAGCTTGTGTTAACTGCCAAAAGCGGTACAACGCTTAAAGAAATCGAGTCGTGTTTGAGTGAAGCGCGTCAAATGCTGCCGTTTGAGCCGCCGCGTTTTGGTGATCAATCGACGATTGGTGGAGTGATGGCTTCAGGGCTTTCTGGACCGCGACGTATGCACTTAGGTAGTGCACGCGATTGTGTCCTCGGTGTTCGCCTAATCAATGGTCTTGGCCAACATTTAAAGTTCGGTGGCGAAGTGATGAAGAACGTCGCCGGCTATGATTTGTCTCGTTTGTCTGTTGGAGCCTTCGGTACTTTGGGTGTTTTGACTGAGATTTCAGTCAAGGTTTTACCAATTCCCGAGAAGGAGCAGACGCAGGTTCTTCAATGTACCCAAGCGGAAGCGCTCGATACACTGATTCGAATTGGGCGTCGTCCGTATCCGGTATCGGCTGCGTCATGGATCAGTGGCGCGCTCCATATTCGTTTGTCAGGCGCAGCCAGCGGCGTTGAGTCAGCTGCTCTCGCAATTGGTGGTGAGACACTCAATGATGCGAGTCAGTTTTGGTCGGGTCTCCGTGATATGACAGCTACTGAATTTAATTCTGCTGGAGAATGGCTCTGGAGAATCTCTGTTGCTCCAACCACACCAACCAATACACTCGACGCGTTCTGTTTTGACTGGGCAGGTGGGCAACGGTGGATCACCACTGAACCGAATGATCTATCACCATTTGAATTGGCAGCCCGATTGGGCGGTCATGCCACTTGCTTTGCGCGTGACCGTGAGGCAGGGACCGGTATGCAGCCACTTGAGTCTGGAATCTTGCGATTGAATCACCGTGTGAAAGAGGCGATGGATCCACATGGATTGATTAACCGAGGCCGCTTATTGGAGGAGGCTCACTGATGCAAACCAATATCGTTGAGCGTTATGCCAATACGGACTATGGACGTGAGGCTGAAGCAATTCTTCGGAAATGTGTTCACTGTGGATTTTGTACAGCGACATGTCCGACATACCAATTATTGGGTGATGAACTGGATGGGCCTCGGGGTCGAATTTATCAAATCAAAGAAATCCTAGAGGGTGCGACCCCAACGGCATCAACCCAAACACACCTCGATCGCTGCTTAACCTGCCGATCGTGTGAAACAACCTGTCCTTCAGGTGTTGATTACGGGCGGCTCGCAGACATCGGTCGCAAGATCGTTGAAGATGAGGTGGGCCGCTCATGGATCCAGACGTTGATTCGGAAAGCACTCATTGTTGTGATTCCGAATCGGCAGTTATTTGGTTTCCTGATGCGCATGGGACAACTGTTCCGTCCGCTAATGCCAGGCGCGATACGGTGCAAGATTCCAAAGCGTGTTACGCCGAGTGTTTGGCCCACATCGACTCACGTTCGGACGATGGTTGTGCTTGAGGCCTGTGCACAACCGTCAGCAACCCCGAATGTGAATGCGGCCGCTGCTCGAGTGCTCGATCGCTTAGGTATTCAGCTTATTGCAGCGAAAGAAGCGGGTTGTTGTGGTGCTGTGGCACATCACTTGAGTGATCATGATCGAAGTTATGACGCGGTCAAACGGAATATCGACGCCTGGTGGCCGTTGATCGAACAAGATGCTGAAGCGATTGTGATTACAGCGTCAGGATGTGGTGTGATGGTCAAAGAGTATGGGCACTTACTTGCTGATGACCCACTGTATGCTGAAAAAGCGCGACGTGTCTCTGAGCTAGCCAAGGATATTTCTGAAGTGTTGGTGAAAGAGGATCTCGGTGGACTCAAAGTCCGAGGGGCAAAAACGCTCGCATTTCACTCGCCGTGTACGTTGCAACATGGGCAGAAACTCAATGGCTTAACAGAGCGTGTTTTGAGAGAGCTTGGGTTTGATTTGAAACCTGTGGCTGATTCCCATTTGTGTTGCGGATCCGCTGGTACTTATTCGATCCTGCAGCCTGATCTCAGTAAGCGTCTTTTGAAGAATAAGGTGAAGGCTCTTGAAGCAACTGGGGCACCAACGATTGCGACTGCAAACGTTGGATGTCAGCTCCATTTGTCGACCGGAGCGAATACTCCGGTCAAACATTGGATTGAGTTAGTCGACGAAGTTACCGGATAAGAACAACTTTGCCGATTGCCTCGCCTGATTCTAAATAGGCATGTGCATCGGCAACGTCCTCAAATTCGAACTGTTGCTGATCAATCAGCGGGCGCAGTTCCCCGTTTTCAGCCATTTCACACAGCTTTTCAAGACGTGGTCGGATGTTATGACGGTTCATTGGGTTGGCTACCTGACCGACTAAAAAGACGACGTGTAGCGTCAGGCTTCTCGCATGCATCGGACTTAAATCATGGGTTGAGCGTGCTGCGATATTGACCACAGTTCCCCCGAAACGTGCAGCCTGGAAGCTTGCATCCAAATTATCGCCTCCGACTGTATCGAATACGATGTCATACCCTTTGCCTTCGGCATGTTGATTCACATAATCCTCAACTGATAAGCCTTTGTACAAAATGGTTTCAGACGCGCCGAGCTCACGTGCGTAACCCGCTTTTTCTTCGTTACTAACGGTCGTATGCACGGTGCCACCCAAATGCTTAGCGATTTGGATACCAACATGACCAACGCCACCTCCGCCTGCATGAACCAGAACCTTGTCGCCAGCTTTGACTTGAGCCCGGTCAGCGAGCGCAAACCATGCAGTCAGAGAAACAAGTGGTAGTGCTGCGGCTTCGACAAATGAGAGATTTTTTGGCTTTTTGCTAACCAACTGTGCGTCGGTCAGCATTTTTTCAGCTAACGCTCCTGATGGCAGTCCATTAAAGCCGCCGGCACAGCCCCAGACCTCATCACCCACTTGGAGGTGATCAACACCAGGTCCAACTTCAGTCACGATACCGGCAACATCACCGTGCAACACTGCAGGGAATGGAGGAGTGGCTGGAGGAACCATCCCTGCACGAATTTTTAAATCGATTGGGTTGACGCTAGATGCTTTGACATCAATAACGACTTGCCCTTCGCCTGCTGTGGGTTCAGGCATTTCGTGGAGAGAAAATACTTCAGGGCCACCGAAGCCCGAGATAGTCATCACTTTCATTGGTTTTTCATCCAGTTTTGTTATTACCAAGTGCTAGACTTGGACTATGGCAATCGAATCAATCGAGATCAATCTCAAAACGCAAAATTGTCGAGTTTTTACGACCGATGGTGTTGTTGATTATCCCTGTTCAACTGCTCTGAACGGACCAGGTGAGCAAGAGGGCTCTGGTTGCACACCACGCGGTAGCCACCGAATCCGTGCAATCATCGGTCGCGGCGAACCTGAAAATGCGGTCTTCGTCGGTCGACGCCCTACAGGCGAGGTATGGACGGAGCAATTACATGAGGCGTCTGCCGGTCGTGATTGGATCCTAGGGCGCATCTTGTGGCTCTGCGGTAATGACAGTGGGTTCAATCGCGGTGGCCAAGTCGATAGTCAGCGGCGTTACATTTACATGCATGGTACGCCACCATCGGAGCCGATGGGTGTCCCGCTGTCGCATGGATGCGTGCGGATGCGTCTTCAAGATATTTGTGAACTGGCTGATCAAGTCTCACCAGGCACTTTAGTTTCAATCGTGGAATCCTGACATGCTCGAGCTATTCATCGAATCCATTCTCTCACTACTCGAAGGTCCGTTAACGGGGATCGGTGTTTCGCCGGTCGCTGTGCTGCGAGGAGTCGAGCTTTTTGTCATCGTATTACTGACGGTCTTCGGTTCCTACTTTGTCCGCCGTTTTGTTCGTACATTGAAAACCCGAGCTGAGAAAACTGAATCGAAGTGGGACGATACATTTTTTGCTGCACTTCAAGGTCCAGCGAGGACGTTGGTGTGGGTTGTCGGTCTGACATTCGCTCTCGAGCGCGCATCGGTGGGTTTAGACATCGAAGCGATTTTTAGCCCTCTGCGTTCTGCACTGGTGATTGCTACCCTCACTTGGGCTTTGATCCGATTTATTGATCGCGTACAGCGCCGCATGATGCACGATCCGCAGAGTGATGATTTGGATCTCACGACGGTCGAGGCGATCGGTCGGTTAATTCGTATCACCGTGATGATTACCAGTGGTTTGATCATTCTTCAAACCCTCGGTTTCTCGGTTTCTGGTGTGCTTGCATTTGGTGGTCTTGGCGGGATTGCTGTTGGTTTTGCCGCCAAGGATCTGTTGTCGAATTTCTTTGGTGGTCTGATGATTTTCCTTGATCGTCCATTTGGTGTCGGTGACTGGATCCGTTCACCTGATCGCGATATCGAGGGAACTGTGGAGTCGTTAGGCTGGCGACTGACAACGATTCGAACGTTCGACAAGCGACCGCTCTATGTACCCAATGCGACATTTTTATCGATCGCGGTCGAGAATCCGTCTCGGATGTCACACCGCAGGATTTATGAAACGATTGGTGTTCGTTACGACGACGCCAGTCAAATCCGCCCGATCGTTGAGCGAGTTAAGACGATGCTCGAACAGCATCCGGATATCGATGCGTCACAAACCTTGATGGTGAACTTTAATCAGTTCGGTCCGAGCTCTTTAGACTTCTTTATTTACTGTTTCACCAAAACTACTGTTTGGACTGAATACCACGCAGTAAAAGAAGATGTGTTGTTGAAGGCTTATGACCTGATTACTGAGCTTGGGGCAGAGGTTGCGTTTCCGACTCAGACACTGCATCTGCAGGTTGAGCCTGAGGCTCTGCAAGCTCAATCGGTTCAGCAGCAATAATGACTCCGAACGCTGGATGGTCGAGATAGTGGATATCTTTTGAGGACATCTTTCTAAATTCTCTCAGTACATAGACCTCATCCAGAGGAGTCCCATCAGGAGCTTGACGCACGCCTGCGCGTGTCACCCGCAAATCCGTATTGACCTCAATAAAACGATCGATCGACCAACGTAAATACCCATTGAGGCTAAAGCCATTATCTGCGGTGCCGGTGATTTGAAACCATGGGTTGGCTTGTTGGTTTTCTGTGAGCGGATGGATCCAGCGTTTATGGAACAAGATTTGACCATTCAATTGTGTCTGGATGCGAAGCGCGGAATTTCTCAGAACCTGGCTCGAATCAGGGAGCGGCGTTAGGTTTTTAAAGCCCGAATTTAAAGCAAACAGCAGATCAAAACTTGCAGGTGCTTGAGGCTCTGTTGCTGGGAAGACTTCAGTGATCGATTGCACTGGCTCCGGACGCGAAAATACCAAGACTTCAAGCGCGTAGGGTCTCACTTCAGCATGGGCTACAGCTGTCATCAGGATGGTGATAAGCGAACTGATGATCCGTTTTGTCATGTGGTTGCAGGCCTTTTTAATGCATCGAGTACTTCATGAATAAACCCTAACCGCGCTTCTGCACCAACCGTTTCTCGAATGATTTTCAACGCTGTTGCACCGTCGAGTTTGTATTCATGAGATTTGGACTGTACCAGACTGATGAGCACCATTGGATCGACTTTCGTCTTTTCCCTGAATTCAATACGACCCGATTGCGGACCAAGCGTGATCTGTTTGATCCCCAGAGACTCAGCTAAGAGGCGCACTTTTGCTTGCTGGAATAGATTTTTGACCTGTGGTGGTAACAGGCCAAAGCGGTCGATCATTTCGATTTCAATTTCTGACAGTAATTCATCTGATGAGGCTGAACTAATGCGTTTGTAGAGCTCAAGCCGTAACGGCACATCATTGAGATAATCGTTTGGAATCAACGCAGGAATTTTTAAATCGACTTCTGCATGTGCTGATTCGGTTTGATCAAAATCAGGTGTTCGTCCCTCGCGGATGGCTGTCACTGCTTCATCGAGCATTTCCATGTAGAGAGAGAAACCGATGGTTTGCATATTGCCTGATTGGTCTTCGCCCAATAGCTCTCCAGCACCGCGAATCTCAAGGTCATGTGTTGCTAACTGGAAACCGGCTCCGAGATCGCTGGCTGCTTCAATTGCTTCCAAACGTTTGACAGCATCGGCTGTGATTGAACGGGGTTCAGGTGTCAGTAGGTAGGCATATGCCTGGTGATGAGAGCGACCGACTCGTCCTCTGAGTTGATGCAATTGTGCAAGACCAAACTGATCGGCACGTTCGATCAAAATCGTGTTTGCAGACGGGATATCGATACCGGTCTCAATAATTGTCGAGCACACCAAGACGTTGTATTTCTTGTGATAGAAATCAGTCATCACATCTTCGAGCTCGCGTTCTCGCATTTGCCCATGTGCAACGATCACGCGAGCCTCTGGAACAAGCTGTCGAATGTCATCAGCAGAGCGTTCGATGCTTTTGACTTCATTGTGCAGGTAGTAAACCTGTCCACCTCTTAACAGTTCACGCAGGATGGCCTCTTTTACAAGCGCATCATCTTTTTGTTTGATGAAGGTTTTAACTGACAAGCGGCGAGCCGGTGGTGTTGCGATCACGGAGAGGTCTCGAATTCCTGCCATCGAGAGATTGAGGGTTCGTGGAATTGGCGTTGCCGTGAGTGTGAGCACATCGACGTCCGCTCGATATTTTTTCAAGCGTTCTTTTTGCGCCACACCAAAACGGTGCTCTTCATCAATAATTAATAGCCCAAGTTTAGGTAATTTGAGATCGCTCGATAAGAGTTTATGTGTGCCAATGACGATATCGACGTGGCCATTATTTGCGCGATCGACGACCACTTTGGTTTCTTTAGCCGTTTTAAATCGACTCAATACTTCAACAGTCACAGGCCAGTCTGCGAAGCGATCGCGGAACGATTCGAAATGCTGTTGTGCGAGCAATGTTGTCGGAACCAAGACGCAGACTTGCTTGCCGCTACTGACAGATGCGAATGCTGCGCGCATTGCGACCTCTGTTTTACCGAAACCGACATCACCACAAACCAATCGATCCATTGGTCGTGGTGCTTTCAAATCAGCGAGAACTGCGTCGATCGATGTTTCTTGATCTGGTGTCAGTTCGAATGGGAAGCCGGCAGCAAATCGATCATATTGCGACTCGTCGATTTGATGTGCATAACCCTCTTTGGCTGCACGTCTGGCATAGATATCGAGAA
>RGHP01000049.1 GCA_010024125.1 Gammaproteobacteria bacterium
AGGAAAATGGATGAAAGGGCGCACGCTTGACGCCTGAGCGCTTAATCGCTTGGTTTAAGAAGCCAAGATCGAAATGCGCATTGTGTCCTACCAGTACTGCACGATTACATCCGTGATGCTTGATCGCGTCTCGCACAGGCTTAAACATTCGCGTTAGGGCGTCTTTTTCGCTCTCTGCCATCCGAAGTGGGTGATACGGATCGATCCCTGTAAATTCGAGTGCAGCTGGCTCTAAATTAGCGCCCTCGAATGGTTCGATATGTGCGTGGACCTGATCCCGGATGAATAAGGTTCCATCCTCATCCATATCAAGAATGACCATCGCGAGTTCGAGTAGTGCGTCTGTTTCTGAATTAAAGCCACCAGTCTCGAGGTCAACGACCACGGGCATGAATCCTCGAAAACGCTCGCCGAGCCGTGTTTTCTTCTTCGGTTTATGAATATCGTTTGAATTCCCGTCGTCGGAGACAACATCTGGCTCTATCATGAAAGACTCCACGCGACTGTTTCACCACCGCGTAACAAGCGCACGTCTTTATCACCGAAAGGCCGTGTTAGCGGGACTGATGATTCGGTCTTTGTCAGCGTTATAGTCTCTGTATTGCGCGGAAGGCCATAAAAATCGGCTCCATTGAAGCTCGCAAACGCCTCAAGTTGGTCAAGTTTGCCCTGGGATTCGAAGACTTCGGCATAGAGTTCCAGCGCGATTGGTGCGGTGTAGCATCCCGCACAGCCACAGTCTGATTCTTTGTCGCCGACTGCATGCGGTGCAGAGTCTGTTCCGAGGAAAAATTGTGAAGAGCCTGACGTTGCCGCCTCAATGAGCGCGTCACGGTGGAGGCTGCGTTTCAAAATCGGCAAACAGTAGAGATGGGGACGGATGCCGCCAGCAAGCATGTCATTTCGCTCATACATCAAATGATGCACGGTGATGGTTGCACCCATGTCTTTGTGCGCTTTGACAAAATCGACAGAATCCCTGGTGGTGATATGCTCGAGCACCACTTTTAGGTTTGGTAGGCGTTGCATCAGTGGACCAAGCGTTCGCTCGAGGAATACGGCTTCGCGGTCGAAAATATCAATCGAGCGATCAGTCACTTCACCATGAATTAGTAGTGGTAATCCTGTCTCAGCCATTGTCTCAAGCGTTGTCATAACACCATCAAGACTCGCGACACCTGCATCTGAGTTGGTTGTGGCACCTTGCGGATAGAGTTTCACTGCGTGGACGTGCTCGGAAGATGCGGCTTCTCTGATGATCTCAGGGCTTAAGTCTGGTGTCAGATACAGCGTCATCAGCGGATCAAATGTCATCGCTTGCGGTAGTGCAGACAATATCCGGTCCCGATACTTAAGAGCAGCTTCTACTGTCGCCACGGGTGGTTTGAGATTCGGCATCACAATTGCCCGATAAAACACCCGGGCGGTATCTGGAACAGTGGTCGTTAAGGCAGCACCATCACGCAGATGTAGGTGCCAGTCATCGGGACGTGTGAGAGTCAGTTGCACGAATTGATCCTTTTTCAATGCCCCATAGGGTAGAGGAAAATGACCGTTCATTCATCCGTTTCAACGGAAACACTCTGCAAGTTTCGTGCGCTCTGGTATCATGCGCGGCCTGATTTTTCATGATTTTTTAGGATTTCTTTCAATGTCGGACATTAACAAGGTCGTTTTGGCGTACTCCGGTGGTCTCGATACCAGTGTGATTGTGCGTTGGCTTCAGGAAACCTATCAGTGTGAAGTTGTCACTTTTACAGCTGATTTAGGGCAGGGTGAGGAAGTTGAGCCGGCTCGAGCCAAGGCTGAAGCGCTTGGTGTGAAGGAAATCTACATTGAAGATTTGCGTGAAGAGTTCGTGTCTGAGTATGTTTTCCCGATGTTTCGCGCGAACACGATTTACGAAGGTGAATATCTCTTAGGCACTTCAATCGCGCGCCCATTGATCGCAAAGCGCTTGGTTGAAATTGCTGAAGAGACAGGCGCTGATGCAATCAGTCATGGGGCAACAGGTAAGGGCAATGACCAGGTGCGTTTCGAGCTCGGTGCTTATGCGTTGAATCCGGCCGTTCAGGTGATTGCTCCATGGCGCGAGTGGGACCTCACATCGCGCGAAACACTGCTTGCCTACTGTGAACAGCACAACATCCCCGTTGAGCAAAAGCGTGGTAAGAAATCGCCATATTCAATGGATGCGAACCTGCTTCATATCAGTTACGAAGGCGCGATTCTTGAGGACCCTTGGGCTGAGCCTGAAGAAGACATGTGGCGTTGGTCTGTGTCGCCTGAGGCTGCGCCGGATCAGGCAGAAGAAATCGTATTGGGTTTCAAAAATGGTGATCCTGTCAGTATCAACGGTCAAATGATGTCTCCTGCAACCTTGCTGGCTGAACTCAATGCGATCGGTGGTCGTCATGGGATTGGCCGCTTGGATATTGTGGAAAACCGCTACGTGGGTATGAAGTCGCGCGGCTGTTATGAGACACCTGGTGGAACCATCATGCTCAAGGCCCACCGTGCACTTGAATCGATCACGCTCGACCGTGAAGTTGCGCATTTCAAAGACAGCTTGATCGCGAAGTATGCCGATTTGGTCTACAACGGGTACTGGTGGTCGCCAGAGCGCAAAATGATGCAGGCTGCAATTGATGAGTCTCAAGCCGTCGTCAATGGCGATGTCCGTTTGAAGTTGTACAAGGGGTCAGTTGCTGTGACCGGTCGTCGTTCAGATCAGTCGTTGTTTGATGAAGCGATTGCGACGTTTGAAGATGATGCTGGCGCCTACAATCAGAAAGATGCAGAAGGCTTTATTAAGCTGAATGCATTGCGTTTACGGACTGCTGCGAAGAAAGGTCGTTCGTTACGTAAATAATTCAGAGGCTCGGTTTGCCTTTGTATTCACACAGATCGGAAATCAGGCAGTTTGCACAGTCTGGTTTCCGAGCTTTGCAGACATAGCGCCCATGCAAGATCATCCAGTGGTGCGCATCTTTTAGAAATTCTTTTGGAATCACCCTGACGAGTCGATCTTCGACTTCCCGGACGTCTTTGCCAGGAGCGATGCGTGTCCGATTGGCGAGACGGAAGATGTGCGTATCGACTGCCATCGTCGGTTCACCAAATGCAGTATTTAAAACAACATTTGCTGTCTTGCGTCCAACACCGGGTAATGCCTCTAATTCTTCGCGCGTTCTCGGTATTTCGCCATTGTGCTTCTCAAGCAAAATGGCGCAGGTCTTCATCACGTTCTCTGCTTTTGAGTTATAGAGCCCGATCGTTTTGATGCAGTCTTTCACACCATCGATTCCGAGTGCCAAAATGGCTTCGGGTGTATTGGCAATTGGATACAGTTTCCGTGTCGCGAGGTTCACAGACACATCGGTTGCTTGTGCTGAGAGTAATACGGCGATCAGAAGTTCGAATGGCGTACTCCATGCAAGTTCTGTCGTCGGATTGGGATTTTGATCCCGGAGACGCGTGAAGATTTCCGTTCGGATTTCTTTGTTCAAGAAATATCTCCGGTGGTTCGTACGCGACGGTCTTTGGTATCCGCGATCACTTTTGCTCTTAGGTGTTTGAGTTTGGATTGGATTGCTTGATGCAGTGCCACGAGTAACCCGAGCGCGATAAAAGCACCTGGCGGAAGCGCTGCCAGAATCAGCGTTTCTGACGCCCATTCACGGAGAGCACCAAGGCTGACCAAGACCAAAAAGAAACCGAGCCCTTGTGCGAGCCCATCCATGGTACTGATCACGAATGGTTCACGTCGAGCGAGCGCCTCGGCGCGTCCGAGGATTAGGCAATTGGTCACGATCAGGGGTAAGAAGATGCCGAGTGATTGATACAGCGGATAATCAAATGCCTGGACTAAAAGTTCTGCACAGGTGGTTAAGGCCGCAATGACTAACACAAACACCGGTAAGCGGATTGCATCATCAACCAGGTGTCGGATGAGGCTGACGGAGGCATTGGACAAAACCAACACAAACAGGGTTGCAAGTCCGAGTCCGATTGCGTTTTCAAGTGTATTGGAGACGGCCAGTAACGGACACAATCCAAGCAATTGAATCAATCCTGGATTTCGGTCCCAAAGGCCATCGAGCCAGAGTGTGACGACTTTCACAGGCTAACCTCCAAGAGCTCGGGATTCGCATTGAAATAACTCAAGGTGTCTCGCAATGCATTGACAACAGCTCGTGGGGTAATGGTTGCTCCAGTAAAGCTATCAAATCGACCGCCATCTTTATCGACAGCCCAGTCATTTGGCGATAAGTCTTCATATGAAAGGCCGTTGAAGGACAGAATCCAATCGGTTTTTCGCGTATCGATTTTGTCACCAAGCCCTGGTGTTTCTTTGTGGTCAATCGCGCGTAGGCCAACAATTCGTTGGTCTTGATCAAGGGCGATAAGCAATTGGATCGTCCCGCTATAGCCTTCGGTTGATCGAAATGGAATGACAGATCCAATTTGACCGTTTGAATCCGTAATTGGGGTGATCATAAGAGGTCTCTCGAGCGACGTTGGTGCACTGCTCGGTAATTCTTTACGAACCGGGGTTTGGATCGCTCCTTTCGATAGTAAAGGTTTAGCCAGTGCATAGAGCTGTGCGATTCGAGCTTCTTCTTTGGCTTCGATGATTAACGGCTTGGTGATGACATAAATGACACCAACGAAAAGGCTCGTGATGAGACCAAAGGCCGCAAGACGCAACGTCATGATTGACCTCCAGGGCCTTTCACACTCGCTTCTCTGCCCATGATGCGAGGTCTGGTGTAATGGTCGATCATAGGTGCTGCGAAATTCATCAATAACACCGCAAATGCAATGGCATCAGGGTACTGCCCATGGGTTCTGATGAGGTACGTCAGTATGCCGACTCCGATTGCAAACCAGAGACGTCCTTTTGGACTTGTGGCACCCGATACCGGGTCAGTCAGAATGAAAAATGCGGCGAAGATTCCAGCGCCTGCAATCAAGTGCACCCACACTGGTGTTGCGGTATCCGGATCAAAACTGAAAAACGCGCTGATCACCAAAAGTGTCGTTAAGAGCCCGACAGGCGTATGCCATGTAATTACACGCTGATAAATGAGCCAAAGACCTCCTGCGAGATAAGCCAAGGCGACCCATTCATAGCCATAAATGAACCCGAGATGTGCCTGAGTGAATAGCGGGTTACGCGATGCTTCGGTTGCTGTTAGCGCCCGAAATTCAGTTTTGTAGAGATCGAGAGTGGTTGCACCTGTGACGGCATCACTTGAGTGTCCAAGGAAGGCAGACCATGCGGTGAGAAAATCAGGGGTTGTGAGAGGGTTGATCCATAGCGTCGTCATTGCGACGGGTGCGGATATCAACATCAGCGCATAGCCAAGCATCGCTGGGTTAACAGGGTTTTGGCCAAGTCCACCGTAGAGATGTTTTCCTAGAGTAACCGATGCTGCGCTTGCTGCGATCACCAACCACCAAGGAGCCGCTTGCGGTAGCGCAAGCGCGATGAGGACGCCCGTAAGCACGGCAGATAAATCAATCAGCCGAGGTTTTAATTCACGTTGCCGTAATCTGAGGCATAGCGCTTCTGAGACGATGGCAGTGAGAATCGCTGCCGTTAAATTGAATAGAACACCAGGACCGAAAAATACAGTCATCGCAACAATGCCTGGAATCAAAGCAATCAGCACCATACGCATCACGAGCGCGGTATCCCTCGGTGGATAGTCTGGTCGCTTGATCATGCGGTTTGTTCCCGTGCCTTGCGCGCTTTTTCCAATGCGTCTGCAGTTTTTGCTTTACGTGCTGCGCGTTTTGCTTCCTGTTCTTGCGCGATGCGCTCTAAACGCGCGTTGCGTGCTTCAAAACGCTCGCGGGCTTCGGATGCAAGACGTTGTTCGTTGGCTTGATCGCGTACCTCAAATCGTCCTAAGCGGAACCATTCAGCAAGTGGAATGTGGCTTGGGCAGACCGCGTTACAGGCGGCACATTCGATGCAGTCTCCAAGGCCTTCATGGACCGCAAGATCAAGTGAGCCACCTTTCAACGCAAAGACCATTTGTTGTGGTTGTAGCCGAATAGGGCACACAGTCGCACAAGCGCCACAGCGAATACAGGGTGATTCTGGCGGGATCTCAACGTCACGCGCGAGCAAACAGTTAGTTGTTTTGGTAATCCCTGCTGTGAATTCAGTCACCGCATATCCCATCATTGGCCCGCCAACGGTGATTGACGTCAATGATGAAGGACTCGTATCCGTGGCCTCAATTAAATGATTGATTGGTGTGCCAATCGGAGCGATTACATTTTTTGGTGCTTTGAGTGCCTCACCAGTCAATGTGACGATGCGGTCCGTGATCGGTTTGCCGTCGATCGCACGTGACAGAGCCGCTAACGTGCCGGGGTTATGCACAATGACGCCCAATTCGACTGACCGAGACCCTGTTGGCACCTCAATGCCGAGCGTGAGCCAGACTAGATGGCGCTCTGATCCTGATGGATATTTTGTATCGAGTAACACAATATCGAAGAAGCAATCTGACCGAGATTCTTTCAGCGCATCCTCAATGGCTTCAAGCGCCTCAGGCTTATTATCTTCGATCCCAATAACGATCGTTTTGATATCAAGCGTTCGAGAGAGCATGCACGCACCACGAATCATCGAATGCGTGTCGATCCGCATCAGCGTGTCATCAGCTGTCAAATAGGGCTCGCACTCGGCCGCATTGATGATGAGTGTTTGTGTTCCATCAGACCATTTTTTAAAGCTTGGGAATCCTGCACCGCCGAGACCGAGAATACCCGCCTCGATTGCACGATTCCTCAAACTATCCGCATCGAATGGCCAGACGAGAGGATCAAGATAACTCTGCTCTTTCAATCCACTGGGCTCAATGATGATCGATGCGCTTTGATTCGCTGATGGGTGTGTGATCGCATGATCAGTGATGTCGATCACGGTGCCTGCGCGAGATGCGACATGAATAATGCCACTTTGGCATTTGATAATTGGCGTGCCTTGCGAAACGGTATCACCGACCGCGACAAGAGCCTCACCTGGACCACCTCCGGAGAAGTGGATTGGAAACACAAGGCGTTTCGGGTCGTCGACAAAGACACACGGCTCTGTGGTTGAAAGATCCTTGTGTGTCTCAGGATGAATCCCGCCTTCTAATTGGCGATCGCAGCGCCGGATCTGATATTCAGCCATGTTGCATCCCTATCTGTCCAAAGCGATCAGAGGAGATGACATTGGGCGGTTGTGGCATCCAATAATCAGGTGCTTTAGGTCGAGGGACCATATCGATACAGTCGACAGGGCAGGGATCAACGCATAAATCGCATCCTGTGCAGTCATCGACAATCACCGTATGCATAAGCTTCGCCGCGCCAATAATCGCATCGACCGGACAGGCTTGGATGCATTTCGTGCAACCGATGCATTCTTCTTCGATGATGACGGCAACTAAATCTTGGTCGGCAGTGGTTTCATCTGCATCGAGCGGCAGTGATTCGACACCTAATAAGTTCGCTAACCGGTCGACCGTCTCTTGGCCGCCGGGAGGGCATCTATTGATCGCTTCGCCATTGGCGATCGCTTCAGCGTAGGGTTTGCAGCCCGGGTGACCGCATTGACCGCACTGTGTCTGAGGCAGGAGTGCATCGATGGAATCGACTAGTGGATTCCCGTCGACCTTGAATGCTTTTGACGCATATTGCAGCAGAGCACCGCCTAGTAACCCGATGAATGAGAGCCCCAGTACACCGGCGCCGACTGTCAAAAGAGCCTCTGTCACAGCCGAATCATCCCGGTAAAGCCCATGAATGCGAGTGCCATAAAGCCTGCTGTAATCAGAGCAATCGACGCCCCCTGAAAGGGTGCTGGGATGTCAGCGAGTTGCAGTCGTTCGCGAATCCCCGCAAATAAAACAAGAACCAGTGAGAATCCAAGCGCGGCTCCGATTCCATAAAAGGCTGATTCGGCGAGTGTATGCGCGCGATTAGTATTCAGTAGCGCGACACCGAGAACTGCACAGTTTGTCGTAATGAGCGGTAAGTAGATTCCCAAGACACTATGTAGAAGCGGGGATGTTTTCTTGAGAGCCAGTTCTGTGAACTGAACTGCAACAGCAATGGCGACGATAAACGCGAGAGTTCTGAGCCACAGGGCATCCAAAGGGATCAGTAATAAACTCTGTAAGAGATAAGCCACAACTGAAGAGAGAGTCAGGACAAATGTTGTCGCAAACGACATGCCGAGTGCGCTGTCGATGCGTGAGGAAACGCCCATGAATGGACACAAACCAAGAAACTGGACCAACACGAAGTTGTTAACCAGTGCTGCTGAAACAATGATCAGCAACAAATCGGTCAAGCGGCTTCTCCTGATAGCTCCGACGACACAGACGCGCCAGATACGAGGAGTTTGTGTACTGGGCACTTGTTTGCGATTTCGAGCAAGCGTTGACTTTGCTCTTCAGTGAGGTTTCCAGTGAGTTTGATCATTCGCTGGAAATGATGACCATCTTTTGATGGTGTGTGAGTCACTTCTGTATCCACCTCATCGAGCGGTAGTTTCTTCATGTCCGCATACATCCGAAGAGTCATATTGGTACATGCACCCAGTGCGGAAGCAACAAGACCAAAGGGCGCAGGGCCGAGATCTGTTCCACCCATCAACTCAGGTTCATCCATCACAAATGAATGACCTTCTGTTTCGACCGCGTTGTAGAATTTGGAAGACCCGGCCTCTCGAACAACTGCTTTGGTAACGTGTTCCATCACTTCCTCGTTAACGAATTCGCTGACCCGCTTGAGCCCCTTGATCAGGTTCTAAGAGGTAAATCTCTGATCCACCGGGGCCAGCCGCGAGAACCATGCCTTCTGAGACTCCGAACTTCATTTTTCGAGGCGCCAGATTGGCAATCATCACTGTTTGGCGTCCAACGAGATCATCTGCTTGATAAGCCGCTTTAATCCCGCTAAATACCTGACGCGTTTCCCCACCGAGATCGAGCGTGAGTTGAAGAAGCTTGTCGGCGCCTTCCACTGGGCTCGCAGCAACAATTGTCGCAACACGCAAATCCACCTTGGTGAAGTCGTCGATCGTACACTCAGGAGCGATCGGTTCGATATCACTAGAGACCTCAGTTTTCATTGATTCTTTGACCTCAGTCACTTCAGGTTGAATCATGGCTTCAACATCTTTCATTTCGATACGTGTCAGCAGTGGCGTAAAGGGCTCAATTCGGTGATTGAGTAGGATGTCGTTGAGCGTGTCGTAACCCAGTGAGTCAACATTCAGGAACGCTTGAACTTTTGCAGCAAGGGTCGGCATCACAGGTTGCAAATAGAGTGTGAGCAACCGGAACGCATTAATCGCTGTTGTACAGATCGGCTGAACTTGGGCGAGTGTGTCTTCATTTTTCGCGAGTTGCCATGGCGCGACATCTGCAATCCATGCATTCACATCATCAGCAAGGGCCATAATTTCGCGCGTTGCTTTTGAGAACTCGCGTTTTTCAAATGCTTCACGAATCTCAGGGCCTTTCGCTTGGATCGCCTCAATGAGTTCAGGGTTTGCAAGTTCTGATGCCAGTTGTCCATCGAATTTCTTACCGATGAATCCCGCAGTTCGGCTGGCAATGTTGACCAATTTTCCGACTAGATCTGAATTCACTTTCTGGACGAAATCTTCAAGTGAGAGATCGATATCTTCAACGCGAGCAGACAGTTTGGTTGCGAAGTAATAGCGCAAGTACTCGGGATCGAGGTGGTCGAGGTAGGTGCGAGCTTTGATGAATGTACCGCGCGATTTTGACA
>RGHP01000050.1 GCA_010024125.1 Gammaproteobacteria bacterium
TTATCTGAGGGCCGAGTCGGTGTTCCAAAGATACTACTGACACCGAATACTTAGACCGTTAGAGATTTTGTGACAGCGTGATCGCTTTGATCATGAGATCCACTAACGCAATTGCAATCAGCGCACAGGTAACACGTTTAATTAAGGCGTCCGAGAAGATGTGGAATAGCCGGGTTCCGATGGGAATCGCGATGACAGCGCCGATGAGCAATGATGCAACGAGTGGGTAGTCGACCAGTCCATTCGACCCAAGAGTGAGTGAAACAGCGAGCGAGAGGATTAAACCGATCGGAATCGATGTTGCGACTGCGGCTTTGATCGCAAGGCCACCACTTGTCGCGAGTGCAGGAACTACCATGACCCCACCTCCGACACCGGTGAGGCCCATGAGGACGCCCGTTGTTCCACTTAATGATGCCATCGGCCATGTGGATATCAGTGCTTTGATTCGATGACTCAAAAGCGCAGTCAGGGCCACAAAGCCTGCGAATAGGATTGCGAGGATCAAAGCGAGTTCGAGTGCGACACCACGGTGACTGCTCGATAAATACACCATGCATGCGGCTGTACCGATAGTGACAGGGAGGCAGATGCGAAGGAAAAGATAGGCGGCTTTCCAGTCGACACTACCTTGCTTGGCGTGGCCCAGAGTCATCATGATTTTAGAGATGAAGGCAAATGCGCTGCCCGAAGCGATAGCCACCAAAGGGTCGATATGGAACAGTGTAATCAGCGTTGGAATAACAAGAACACCTGCCCCAACGCCTGACCATAAAATGAGCAGTGCGAATAAAAATCCGGCGAGACTTACATACAGATTAACCAGCTCTATCATTATTTTTTCCATTCAGTGGAAAAATTATTATCACTCAATGGAATTAAAAGTCTAGTTAGTGTTTACTTAAGTGAACGATTTAGCGGGAAGAATAATGAAAACCCAACCAGTGATTAATACGCAACCGAAAGTCAGTGATGAGATTCGTAAAACCACCTGTTACATGTGCGCATGTCGATGTGGAATTAACGTGCATCTTAAAGACGGTGATATCCGTTACATCGAAGGGAATCGTGACCATCCAGTCAACCAAGGCGTCCTGTGTGCCAAAGGGTCAGCCGGGATTATGCAGCACAATTCGCCAGCGAGATTGCGCGCACCGTTGAAACGTGTGGGGCCGCGTGGTTCTGGTCAATTTGAAGAGATTAGTTGGGATGAAGCGCTTGAGACAGCTAGCCAATGGCTTGGCGAAGTGCGTGAAAAGGATCCAAAGAAACTCGCATTTTTCACCGGTCGAGATCAAAGCCAGGCGCTGACCGGCTGGTGGGCCCAGCAATATGGGACACCTAATTTTGCGGCGCATGGTGGTTTTTGTTCAGTCAATATGGCGGCCGCTGGCATTTATACCCTGGGTGGCGCGTTTTGGGAGTTTGGTAGCCCTGATTGGGAACTGACTCAGCTATTTATGATGTTTGGTGTTGCTGAAGATCACGATTCGAACCCGATCAAAATGGGGATTGGGCGATTAAAGAATCGCGGCGTGCGAGTAATCTCAGTTAACCCAGTGCAGACCGGCTATTCCGCAGTCGCTGATGATTGGGTTTCCATTACACCAGGAACGGATGGCCTCCTGATTCAATCATTGATTTATGAACTGCTCCGGACCAATCAGATTGATCTTGAATATTTGATTCGATACACCAACGCACCGTGGCTTGTGATTGATGCGCCAGGAACTGAGAAACACGGATTATTTGCTCGGAATGAAGATGGTGATCCTCAAGTTCTCTGTCAGTCAACAGGACAATTGATGTCCTATAAAGCGAAAGGCATCAAACCAAATCTGACCAACTCGACCACAGATCACGATGGTACTCGGCTGGTCTCTGTCTTCTCGCTCATGATTGATGCCTGGTTCTCAGACCAGTATGCGCCAGAGGCGACGGAGAGTCGGACTGGAGTGCCAGCATCGCGCGTTAAACAGTTGGCTGCTGAGCTTGCACAAGTCGCTTTTGAACAAGAAATTGAAATTCCAATCGAATGGACGGATTGGAAAGGTGAGAAGCATCAGTCCATGAAAGGTCGTCCCGTGTCAATGCATGCAATGCGTGGCATATCGGCACATTCAAATGGCTTTCAAACCTGTCGAGCACTGCACATTCTTCAGTTGCTGCTCGGCAGTGTGGACGTTCCTGGTGGCTTTAGATTTAAGCCACCCTATCCGAAATCGGTTGATATGCATCCAAAACCAGCAGGACATGCTGATTCGATCAAACCGGGTCAACCACTTTCTGGCGCTCCACTTGGATACCCCAGAAGCCCTGATGATTTGCTGATCGATGATGAGGGTCGCCCGGTTCGAATTGATAAGGCGTTCTCTTGGGATGCACCGCTCTCGGCACACGGCCTGATGCATATGGTTATCTCAAATGCTCATGCTGGTGACCCTTATCCGGTCGATGTGCTCTTTATGTACATGGCAAACATGGCCTGGAACTCATCGATGAATTCAGCCGGTGTCATTGAGATGCTGACTGATGTGGATCCAGAGAATGGGGACTACAAAATCCCTAAATTGATCTATTCAGATGCGTATTCATCGGAAATGGTTGCGTATGCCGACTTGGTACTTCCCGATACCACCTATCTGGAACGACATGATTGCATTTCGTTATTGGATCGTCCGATCTGTGAGCCAGACGCTGTCGCTGATGCGATTCGTTGGCCTGTTGTTGAATTAAAACGAAATGTCCGTGGTTTCCAATCGGTCTTGCTGGATCTTGGAGCCCGTCTCGGGTTGCCGGGTATGGTCGATGACAATGGTGCGCCAAAATATCGAGACTACGCTGACTACATCGTGAACCATCAACGAAAGCCAGGTGTGGGTCCATTGGCTGGTTTTCGTGGTGATGGCGCGGCAGTTGGTCGTGGAGATCCTAATTCGAAGCAGTTGGATTCTTATATTGAGAATGGCGGTTTTTGGATGCACGAGCTACCGGATGCCGCACGGTATTACAAAGCACAAAATGCTGACTATCAGCAATTTGCCGTCGATATGGGTTTTTATGACGCGCCTGCTCCTTACCTGTATCAAATCTACAGTGAAGAGTTGCAGAAGTTCCGCTTGGCAGCTGAGGGATTTGGTCCCAAGCAGCCTCCAGAGCATTTGCGCGAGCGAGTTCGTCAATGCTTTACGCCACTCCCTGAATGGTACGCTCCGTTTGAAGGCGACATGGTCTCGGAGAGTGAGTTTCCAATTTACGCACTCACGCAACGACCGATGGCGATGTATCACTCTTGGGGGTCGCAAAATCCATGGTTGCGACAGATTCATGGGCATAACCCACTGTTTGTCTCTTCGGAGATCGCGAAACAGCATGCGATTCATGATGGCGATTGGGTCTGGGTGCGCTCACATCACGGGCGGATCAAAGTGCAGGCGGTAGTGATGCATGCGTTGAATCCAAATACCGTTTGGACCTGGAATGCAATCGGAAAGCGAAAAGGAGCCTGGCAATTGGATCCGGATGCTCCGGAAGCGACGAAAGGATTTTTGTTGAATCACCTGATTCATGAATTGCTCCCAGAGCGCGGCGATGGTTTGCGTTGGTCGAACTCAGACCCAATCACTGGCCAGGCTGCTTGGTATGACTTGAAAGTGTCGATTGAAAAGGCTGATCCGGATGATCCGGGCGTTTATCCCGAATTTCCAACGATCGAAGCGCCGGGTAATTTGGTGAAACCAGCGTCGACGGTGACCTATGGAGTGCAGTTTCAGAAGGCCAAAGGAGAACGCTCATGACGATGTTGCCCGAAAATCCTAGTGCTAAGAAATTAGGCCTGGTCATCGATCTGGACATTTGTGTCGGTTGCCATGCGTGCGTCGTGAACTGCAAGGAATGGAACACAGGCTCCGAAGGTGCGCCGCTATCCGATGTGAATGCCTACGGTGCACAGCAGACTGGTGCCTGGCTGAATCGGATCCATACATTCGAAGTGACCACTGATTCAACCGCTCAGGTTGTTCACTTCCCTAAATCCTGCCTGCATTGTACAGATGCGCCCTGCGTGACCGTGTGTCCGACAGGCGCGTCCTACAAGCGTGTTGAAGATGGCATCGTATTAGTTAATGAAGATCACTGTATTGGATGCGGCTTGTGTGCATGGGCCTGTCCCTATGGTGCGCGAGAGATGGATCCGGTTGAGCAAGTGATGAAGAAATGCACGCTCTGTGTGGATCGGATTTACAATGAAAATCTTCCAGAAGAAGATCGTGTTCCAGCCTGTGTTCGTACCTGTCCGACGGGAGCGCGAGCATTTGGTGATTTGGGAGATCCAGACTCTGATGTGAGTCAGCTTGTTCGAGAGCGTGGTGGCTTTGATCTGATGCCTGAACAGCAGACATCACCGGTCAACAAATATTTGCCCCCGCGAGAAAAGCGTCACTTGATTGCTTCAGATCGCGCGTCGACTGAGCCTGAAGCGAACTCATCAAAACCGGATGTCGAAGGTTTTTGGGGATGGGTTGATTCTGCTTTGGCGAAATTGAGTTAATTGAGGAGAGTCTAATGCGTCCTGCGTGGTCAATTATCGTATTCACATCACTCTCAGGCCTCGGTCTTGGTATGTTGTTTTGGTTTGGGCTCGGGATGGTCGTTATCGAAGACCCGAGAGATTTAATTCTCTTTGTGATTCTTGGGTTGTCGGCTGTTTCGATCGGTCTGATGTCTTCACTGTTACATCTCGGACACCCTGAACGCGCGTGGCGCGCGCTATCACAGTGGCGGTCTTCGTGGTTGTCGCGCGAGGGGGTCTGTGCTGTTGCGACGATCGCTTTGACACTGGTCTATGCCGCAGTCTGGTACCTAGACGGTGAGCGCTCACTAGTTTTAGGGCTTGTGGTATCGGTCTTGAGTCTAGTGACTGTATGGACCACTGCGATGATTTACGGCAGTTTGAGAACGGTTGCGCGTTGGTACCATCCGTTGACACCCTGGGTGTATCTCGCTTTATCGGCTTGTGGTGGCCTGGTTGTCATTGTTGCTTGGGAGCAGAGCTTGCTTGGTGAGAGCGGCCTGATTGAATTGGCCACGGTCGCGCTCTTGATTGCCTTGGCCGTAAAGGCCATTTGGTGGAAGCGCGCTGGACGTCAGCAATCGTCATCGACTCCTGAGACGGCGACCGGTTTAGGTTCAATGGGTCAAGTTGATTTACTCATGGCGCCGCACACAGAAGAGAATTGGTTGCAGCATGAAATGGGATTCGTGGTGGCGAGACGACACGTCAATCGGCTCTCACAAATTGCGTTCGGTTTGGCGTTTATTGTGCCAATGATCGCTTTGTGGTCCGGCATCGCATGGCTAATCATTAGCCTTCCTATCATTCATTTCGTCGGTATCCTCACCGAGCGATGGCTGTTTTTCGCAGAAGCAAAACATGCAGTGACCCTATACTATGGAGAGCGTCATTAGTCAGATGTTCGCAATACAAGGTTCGATGGATACGGATATCCCATCGAACCTGAAACCTTTGTTAGTCCTTGAGTTTGTCGCAGATCACGAAGGTGATTTGACGCTCACGGAGATTGCAGAAGGTCTTCAATTGCCAAAGCCGACAGTGCATCGTTTGCTGCAATTGTTGGAGCGTCAGGGGTTCTTAAGGCAAATCGACGGTGATCGATGTTATGCGCTTGGCGAACGTGCGCAACGATTGGCTGTCAACGCACTTGCCTCGCGCAGGGCGCAGACGTCACGGCGACAGGTGTTGACTTGGTTGCGTGATCAGCTCAACGAGACTTGTACGTTAGCGATCCCATCAGAGGAAGGGATGCGGTATATCGATCGTGCCGAAGTCGATTCGCCGCTTCGCATCACATTTCCTGTCGGGAGTATCGTGCCGTTTCATTGCACCGCATCTGGGAAATTGTATCTCTCAACGCTTTCTGAGCACGAAGTGGAAAGTTTGATTGGCGTTACCGGTTTGACACAATTTAGTGCTGATACAGTGACATCGATGGGTCAGTTGTTGCACGAGCTTGCAAAAATCAGAGATCAGGGATTTGCGATCGATCATCAGGAGTTTTTAGCTGGAACTGTTGCGATCGGTGTTCCTGTCTTGGATTTCAAGAAACGTTTGTCTCTCGTGCTCACCGTCCAGGCGCCGGTATTTCGGCTACCAATGGAACAACTGGAGAGTTGCTTACCGGCATTGAGAGAGGCTGCACGTCGACTTGAGGAATTTATGCGTCCAAATGATGCTAGTTGAGTGAGCAGGTGTACACAAACGACCCTGTGACACACTGACTGATTCGCAATTCGACCGGTTGATCATGCAGATCAAACGCGATCCGGCGAATCTCAAGTAAAGGAATTGTGGGTTCGAGGTTGAGATGCGAGATTACCGTCGCATCTGGCAAGGTCGCTTGGATTTGCTCTTCAGCGCGTGTGATATGTACGTTGTAGTCGTCGCTGTAGAGTTCATACAACGTATTCGGTAAGTCTCGTTTATTGAGCTCCGGAAACCGTTGCTGGCTGACTAAAATCGTTTCAAGAATCACTGGCTGACCATCCAGTCGTCGCAGTCTGAGTACCTCGATGAGCCGGTCACCTGTGGGAACCTGCAGAGCGAGGCACTCGTGTTTCAGTCCTTTGCGTGTCTTGCAGTGAATATTCAGGCTCTCTGGAACGGGCTTTGTCCCATCAGTTCTCGACAGGTTAAAGAATCGAAACAAGCTTTGCTGTTCATCATGCCTCCGGATAAAGGTTCCTCGGCCTTGATGTCGGTACAAAATATTTTGTGCGACTAAGTCATCAATTGCTTTTCTAATAGTTCCCTGACTGACCGAAAACTCTGAGGCGAGCTTCGTCTCGGATGGCAGTGGGTCGTTCGCCGACCAACGCCCGGAACGAAGTGCCGCAAAGATCTCTTCGCGGATCTGTGCGTACAGTGGTGCATTAAAAAGCTTTTGCATGCGGAAACCTTATCCCAAGTTCAAAGAGATGTTAATCGAATTTCTCCAAAATTCATATAATTCATATATAAGACTTAGATGATTTAGTTGTATTATCGTTGCGATGGGGGTAAGCTCTCAGCACAACAATAATCTGGTTCACGTATGGAGGATTTATGTCGCAACCTGATTTTCTAGTTCACGACAAAGCTGACAATGTCGGCGTTATCGTGGTCGAAACAGTAGAGGCTGGTAAAACACTCAGCGGGTTGATCATGGAAACAGGTGAGAAGATCGAAGTAAAAGCTCTCGATGCAATTCCTCTGGGTCACAAGATCGCCTTAGTCGATATGAGCGAGAACGACACAGTCTTAAAGTATTCAAGTGACATTGGACGCATGGTTGCAGACGCAAAAATTGGCAATCACGTACACGTTCATAATTGCAAAACGAAGAGGTGGTAAGCATGAGTCTTCCTAAAACTTTCCTTGGCTATCGCCGTGAAAATGGTCGTGTCGGAATTCGTAACTATGTGGTGATTCTTCCACTGGATGACCTCTCAAACGCAGCTGCAGAAAAGGTTGCAGCAAACACCGCCGGATGTATCGCATTACCGCACCATTACGGTAGATTGCAGTTTGGTGCTGATTTGGACCTCCACTTCAGAACGCTGATCGGTACAGGCTGTAACCCGAACGTCGCAGCAGTGATCGTGATCGGGATTGAAGCGGGTTGGACAGGCAAGGTTGTCGATGGTATCCGCGCAACAGGTAAACCTGTCGAAGGATTTGGTATTTCAGGAAATGGTGAGATTCAGATCGTCGCTGATGCATCGAGAAAAGCCAAAGAAATGGTCCACTGGGCTTCTGAACTGCAACGTGAGCCTTGTGACATCAGTGAGTTGTGGATCAGCATGAAGTGCGGTGAATCAGATACAACATCTGGCCTGGCGTCCAACCCAACTGTGGGTAACTTGGTCGATAAGCTCGATCCGCTTGGAGTCACGACGTGTTTCGGTGAAACATCAGAACTGACTGGCGCAGAGCAAGAGTGTGCCAAGCGTGCCGTGACACCAGAAATTGGTGAGAAGTTTATGAAAACTTGGCAGGCGTATATGGATGAGGTGATTGAGCCGCATAAGACGTCTGACCTGTCAGATAGTCAACCAACCAAAGGAAACATCGCAGGTGGTTTGACGACCATCGAAGAGAAAGCGTTTGGTAACTTCCAAAAAATCGGGAAGAAAACAAAGTTTGTTGACGTGCTCGAGCCGGCAGAAATGCCATCAGCGGGTAAAGGCCTGTATTTCATGGATACATCATCAGCGGCAGCGGAGTGTGTGACACTGCAGGCAGCTGCAGGCTTTGTTGTGCATTTGTTCCCAACAGGGCAGGGCAACATCATCGGAAACCCAATTGAGCCGGTGATCAAATTGACTGCAAACCCGAAAACAGTGCGGACCATGGGCGAACACGTCGATGTGGACGTCTCTGGTATTTTGAGTGGTGAAATGAACCTCGATCAGGCTGGTGATGCATTGATCGATATGACGATTCGAACCTGTAACGGCCGGATGACTGCCGCTGAGGTATTGAAGCATCGCGAGTTCGTGATGACAAAACTGTATCGAAGCGCTTAATTCGGACTGATATGGGGACCGTAAGGTCCCCTTTTTTTTGGAGTATCAGATGGCCACTGTGTTAGTAACTGAATTCATGGATGGTTCGGCTCTCGCATTTCTGAAAAATAGACTTCATGTCGATTACGTACCGGATTTATTTCAGCGCAATGCCGAGCTCATGCAACGTGTGAAAGAGGCAGATGCATTGATTGTGCGAAACCGGACACAAGTGACAGCCGATATCTTTGCGCAGGCAAAGAACTTAAAGGCAGTCGGTCGCTTGGGTGTTGGTCTTGATAATATTGATCTAAAGGCAGCGGCGAAAGCACATGTTGAAGTGCTTCCTGCTACAGGTGCCAATGCCATCGCTGTCGCTGAATATGTGATGAGCGCTGTATTGCATTTGCGTCGTCCAATGACAACTGGGTTTCAGGCAATGGTTGGTGGGGATTGGCCGCGGGAGCAGTTTATCGGTGGTGAAATCTCAGGAAAAACAATTGGTTTGCTGGGTTTCGGGCAAATTGCTCAGATTGTCGCAGCACGTGCAACTGCGTTTGGGATGCGAATCGCTTATTTTGATCCCTATTTACCTGAGATGACTGACCAATCGGATGCAGTGAGGCTGTCGAGCTTGGAAGAGTTGTTGGTAATTTCTGACTGCGTCAGTATCCATGTTCCGCTGAATGACGAAACCTATCGGCTGATCGATTCTGAGCGTCTTGCGCAAATGAAAACAGGTGCAATCCTGATCAACACGTCGCGCGGTGGTATTGTCGATGAAAAAGCACTGATTCATCACATCAAAACCGGTCACATCGGAGGCGCTGCCTTGGATGTGTTTGAAGATGAGCCTCTCGATCAATTGAAAGGAGCACGCTTCGGAGGAATCGAGCAGTTGGTGTTGACGCCTCACATCGCAGGTGTAACACATGAGTCAAATCATCGAGTCAGTCAGGTAACAGCTGAAAATGTATTGAGAGCCCTAGGATATGAGTAATATTTTTATACCGCGCCATGAATTAGAAAACTTAATCTTGAGCGCATTCCTGAATTCAGATGTTTCAGAAACAAATGCCGCAAGTGTCGCTGCCGCTTTGACTCAAGCGCAGATGGACGGTCAAGTCG
>RGHP01000006.1 GCA_010024125.1 Gammaproteobacteria bacterium
GTCGGCGTTGGTCAGCCAAGTTTGAAGATTGATCGTCTGACCGTTGGTGGAACTGCTTAATGGGCAATCGCCTCATAGAGCGCGCGGTACAGACTGCGCGCTTCGCCTTTGTCTTTATTCAATTCGCGTGCTTTTTTCGCGGCGCGAATCAGTTGGTTCAGTCGTTGGGCATCGGTCGCGTAGTCATTCAAAAAGTCAGTCGCTTTTTTGGGGTCCTCGAGCAAACGATCTCGCCATTGTTCGGCTTGATGATGCTTCCGCTTCTCTTCATTGTCAGTATGTTTCATCGCTTCCAACTGTGCCTGAAGCGAGTCCGGTTCGATGCCGCGCATCACTTTGCCAATAAATTGCATTTGACGCCGGCGCGCCTCGTGCTTTTTATCCGGAATGGTTCTGTAAAATTCCAAGGCTTCGCGCAGTTTGTCTTCAGGGAACACAATTTTTTTAAATTGTTTGTCCGACAGCGCAGCGAGCTCTTGGCCGAGCGCTTGAAGCGCCAGCATTTCACGTTTTTTTGCACTTTTCGACGGAGCCTCAAAGAACTCGTCGTCGATCAGTTCGTCATTTTGAAGGGAGCGTTTGTCATTCATGTCCGCGAAGTTTAACCCACAACAAGAAAAAAACCGCTTAGAAGAATTAACAACACGTATTTTGGAGCAATCAAAGCGTGTCGGGGCGGATGCTTGTGAAGTTGCAGCGAGCGCATCGGTGGGCCTTGATGTGCAGGCTCGACTGGGTCAACCAGAAAAACTTGAAATGACGCGCGACCAGTCTGTATCAGTCACCGTGTTTCTCGGTGAATCTCGTGGTTCTGCTTCAACAACCGATTTATCAGATGAGGCGTTACACAGTACGCTTGAGGCTGCGCTCGCTATCGCCAAAGTGACAGCGCCTGATCCTGCTGCTGTCCTCGCATCTCGAGATCAAATTATCCAAGACGTTCCAAATCTTGAACTTGATCATGCTTGGGATATCGATGCAAAGCAGGCGCTTGACCTTGCCATTGAAGTTGAATCCTTTGGCCGACAGGCAGATTCTCGGATCACTAATTCTGAAGGTGGCTCGGTGTCGTCAACACGTGGGATTTCCGTGCATGGCACCACCGAAGGACTCTTGGTGAGTCAACCAACCAGTATTCATGGTATGAGCTGCGTGCTGCTT
Source organism: Gammaproteobacteria bacterium (assembly GCA_010024125.1). Classification (GTDB taxonomy): domain Bacteria; phylum Pseudomonadota; class Gammaproteobacteria; order Pseudomonadales; family Litorivicinaceae; genus HIMB30. The sequence continues at coordinate 1,162 of RGHP01000006.1, forward strand.
GCTGAAGATGGTGATAGTCGGGAGCGCTCCTATGCCTATACCCAGTCCAGACGTCCCGACCAACTCTGGTCGCCAGAACGTGTTGGTCGCGAGGCTGCGGAAAAAACTGTAGCTCGACTGAATCCGCGTAAATGTCAGACTGCCGAAGTTCCTGTGTTATTCATTCCCGAGACTGCATCAGGGCTGCTGTCGAGTTTTGTGAGTGCCATCAGTGGTGGCTCACTCTATCGAAAATCGAGCTATTTATTAGACCGTCTCGGAACAGACGTGTTCCCGCATTGGGTGTCACTTGCCGAAAATCCGCTGATTCTGGGTGCAATGGGTTCGTCGGCCTATGACAGTGATGGTTTACCAACGCGTGAGCAAGCATTTGTGACCGATGGTGTGCTGTCGAGTTATGTTTTGTCTTTATATTCAGCAAACCGGCTCGGATTGCAGTCCACTCATAATGCTGGTGGCGTGCGTAACTTATTTTTCAAAGGCGACAAAGATTTCAATTCACTTATTTCTGAGATGGGTCGAGGCTTGATTGTCACTGAATTAATGGGCCAAGGCGTTAATCTTGTGAACGGAGATTATTCACGGGGTGCCTCAGGATTCTGGGTCGAGAATGGCGAGATTGCTTATCCAGTGCATGAGGTCACTGTCGCGTCAAACTTGGACCGCATGTTAAAACAGGACTTGGTTGCGGTGGGTTCGGATATCGACTTGCGCCGATCGATCGCCACAGGCTCAATGCTGTTTGAAAAAATGATGGTGGCGGGCAGCTAGACTAGGCGTAAACGAGTGTTGCGACACCTAAGAAGCAGAAAAAGCCAACCACATCGGTCACTGTGGTTAGGACAACGCCACCTGCGAGTGCAGGATCAATTTGCATCGACTTCAAGTAGCCCGGAAGAAGCGTTCCAACGAGTGCCGCAACGATTAAGTTGACGATAATGGCAATCGCAATCACGTAGCCGAGCGTAAAATCACCAAACCACACATAGGCTGCTAATCCAACGATCATCGACCAAAACAGGCCGTTGGCTGAACCGATGATTACCTCACGGCTTAACAGTGCGCGGATATTGGCAGATCCAACACGACCAAGGGCCATCCCTCGAATCACGATGGTCAGTGCTTGAGTTCCTGCAATGCCGCCCATCGATGCGACAACCGGCATTAAGATCGCCAGCGCAACGACCTGTTCAAGGGTTGCCTCAAACATACCGATCACCGCAGACGCTAAAAACGCGGTCAGCAAATTGATACCAAGCCAAATCGAGCGTCGACGAACCGTTCGCACCAGTGGCGCAAAGATATCTTCGTCTTCATCAAGACCCGCTTGGCTCATCAAGCTGTGGTCAGCAGACGCACGAATCACATCAACCACGTCATCGATGGTGATACGACCAAGCAGTTTGCCGTTTTCATTCACAACAGGAGCACTTACAAGATCGAGACGCTCGAATCGTTGCGCAACTTCATCCTCATGTGTCGAGACAATCAATGGCTCGACTTCAGTTTCCATGATTTCGCGGATCGTCGTGGTTGGATCGGAGATCAGGATTTTCGAAATCGGTACCTGACCAATAAATTCATCGCGACGGTTCACAACCCATAGGTTATCTGTCATCGGTGGTAGCTCTCGATATCGACGGATATATCGAAGGACAACATCGATTGTGATGTCTGGACGCACAGTCACCACGTCGGTGTTCATCAAGCCACCGGCAGAGTCCTCGTCATAGGACAACACATCCTCGACCCGCTGACGGTCTTGTGAATCCATTGAAAGAAGGACTTCTTCGATGACTGACTCTGGGAGTTCCTGGAGCAGGTCAACCTTGTCATCGAATTCGAAGCTTTCGATTAGATTGGCGAGTTCCTCAGGTTCCAGTCGAGAAACGATTTCTGATCGTTCTTCTTCCCCGAGGTATGCAAGTACGTCAGCTGCGAGCTCTTCGGCCTCGACTAAGTTCCAAAGAATGGTTCGCTGTTTGGGTGGAACCGACGACAGAAGGTGTGCAATGTCTGGGGCCGCAAGATCTTCGTTGATCAGTTGACGCGCACGAGCGATTGCACCTTGTGATAGCGCGAGATTGATGCGTTCGAGGTTCGCCTGATTGGATTCGGCGACGAGTTCAGTGACTTGCTCGTTCATCCGCAGGGCTCCCCGAAGCCATCGTCAAATAGTGCGGTTAAGGCTTTTGTTGCCTCGACTTGATCATCACCTGCGACATGCAAAACAAGCTCACTCCCTTGACCTGCTGCCATCATCAGCAATTGCATGATGCTTTTCGCATCGACCTTTCGGTTGGTTGTTGGATCTTCGAGTTCGACAACTGAAGAAAAAAGAGATGCCTCTTGCGCCAATACATTTGCCGCGCGTGCGTGCAAACCAAGTAAATTTCTGACAGTGACAGGCGTGATAATCATCGATGAGGCTTCCTCTATTGATTCGATGATAGCTCGCGATGGACAACCTGCATATCAAGATCGAGATCATTTAAGCGTTGATGCAGTGTTTCGGTGAGAAAAACACTACGGTGTTGGCCACCGGTGCAGCCGATCGATAGCGTAAAATATTGGCGACCTGATTCTGCGTGACGCGGTACCCAACGCCTCACATACGCCTCGATCTCATCGAGTAGCTCAAAGGTTTCAGGGAACTGCGATAAATAGTCTTTGATCGGTTCGTCTTGTCCTGTCAGCGGACGTAACTCTGGCTCCCAATGTGGATTTGGGAGCGAGCGTGCATCGAACACCGTATCTGAATCCATTGGTAAGCCGCGCTTAAAACCAAACGATTGGAGTTTCAAGATCAGTTGGGTCGCTTTCTCGCCAGCGACGAGTTCACGAATTTGACTGCGTAGGGCATGGATCGACAGACCCGAGCTATCGATCTTGTAGGTTGCGATCGTTTGAATTGGTTCTAATCGCTCACTCTCGCGTCTCAGCGCATCGGATAAGTGGGTTCGTTCAATTCCGGCTGACAAAGGATGTAGGCGTCGGGTTTCACTGAAACGTCGTGCCAATGATTCATCGAGTGCATCAATGAATACGACATCAAGTCGACTGACATGTTCTTTCAGAGACTTCACCAGCGCCGGGACATCGGCTGGATGACCCAGTGTTCGAATGTCGATAGAGACCGCAAGATTACGTCCGGGTGAAACGGTCGAGAGGGTGGTGACGGTTTCTTTAAGAAGTGCAACTGGTAGGTTGTCGATGCAATAAAAATCCAGATCTTCCAGGGCGCCAAGAGCTGAGGATTTTCCTGCTCCTGATCGACCTGAAACGATCAGCAAATGCATCAGGCTACTGCCGTCTTAAACGCCTTAGAGGCGATGTCAAACAGCTCGCTCGCATCAGTTGCCATTTGAAGATCATGGCGGAACTGATCGTTGGAAAAACAGTCGGCGAGTTGAGCCAATAAATTCAAATGCACTTGGTTTGTCGATTCAGGAACCAACAGCACAAATAACAATTCAACCGGTTGGCCATCAATCGAATCGAAATCGATTCCTTGATTCAACTGAATCAGATAACCGCGGGTCTCTTCATCACTTAGAGCGGCCATGCGACAGTGAGGGATAGCGACACCGTAGCCGATACCTGTCGAGCCGAGCCGCTCACGGTCAATCAGCCCCTGGTAGATATCCTCAGAATCCATTTGACTCTCTTCAGCGATGAATTCAGCTGTGAGTTCGAGTACGCGTTTTTTGCTTGCGCCTTCAAGACTTGAGACGACGCGTTCTGGAGTAATAATGTCAGACAGTTGCATGCATTCGATATCTTGTAGTGATTAAAAGGGCGACCTTATGTCGCCCCGCAGAATTGTATGATGCTTTTAGTGTCCGTGCATCCGGCTGATGGTTTTTTCTCGATGTTTTACCAATTGGCGATCGAGTTTATCGGCCATCGCGTCGATTGCTGCGTACATATCATCATGCTCCGCTGACGCATGGACATCTGCACCAGCAACATGCACGTTGCCTTCTGCTTTTTGACGGGTTTTTTCGACGGTGAGCGTGATTTCCACCTTGGTAATGTGTTCAGCGTGACGTTCAATTCGATCGAGTTTTTCAGTGACATACGACTTTAGTGCGTCTGTCACGTCGAGTTGATGACCGCTAATGCTGATTTGCATACCTTTCTCCTTCTTCTTGTACCTTGAGGCATACCCTAGCCTCACCTTCACTATGCTCTTTTTCGTTACTGACGAAAAGCCTAAAAGACCTGTTTTCGTTCACTTGAACCGCCAATCCCAAGCATTTCACGATACTTTGCAACGGTCCGTCGAGCCACTTTGAATCCACGTGCTGCCAATAGCTCACTTAACTTATTGTCCGAGAGTGGTTTCTTTGGATTCTCTTCGCCAATTAATTCTTTGATGTGTTCTTTGATCGCAGTCGATGATGCTTCCCCACCACCATCTGTTCCCACGTGGCTTGAGAAGAAGTATTTCAATTCGAGTGTGCCGCGTGGGGTGTGCATATATTTTTGTGTGGTGACACGAGAAATGGTGGATTCATGCATCTCGACGCGTTCGGCGATATCTGCAAGCACCATGGGTTTCATCGCAACTGGACCTTTTTCAAAGAACTCAATTTGTTCCTCGACGATGCATGTGCCGACTTTGAGTAGTGTCTCAGCGCGAGACTTTAAGCTCTTTACAAACCAGCGAGCTTCCTGCAACTGGTTTTTGAGATAGTCATTGGTCTCGCTTTTGTCGCCCGCTTTAATATAGTTCTGGTAGGTTTGGTTGATTCCAACACGCGGCAAAGCATCTGGATTGAGTTCGACAATCCAGCCATCTTCGTTGCGACGAACGATGAGGTCAGGTGTGACATATTCAGGTTCACTGCTTCCGATATGACTGCCTGGTTTGGGATCGAGCGATCGAATCAATTCGAGTGCTAAATCGAGTTCTTCATCTGAGCATTTCAAAGCACGTTTTAATCCAGCTCGATCCTTCTTGGTGAGTAGATCGAGATGATTTTGGACGAGGGCTAATGGAAGTGTGACGTCGCCACCGAGCAAGCCAAGTGTTGCCAGTTGGATAGCAAGTGATTCTGCGATGCCGCGGGCGCCAACACCAACAGGATCCAGTCGCTGGATCTGGTGGAGTACACACTCAACTTCATCAAGTTCTAAATCTTCAAGCTCTTCACTCAAGGCATCGGTGATTTCCTCAAGATCAGCATCTAAGAACCCATCGCCATCGATGGAGTCAACCAAAACGCGCGCAATCAGCATATCGCGCTCAGTTAAGGGCATTAAATTTAACTGCCACAGCAAATGATCGGAGAGCGTGAGCGTCTCAGATGTTCGATTTTCAAAACTATCGTATTCATCGTCAGACGCATTGCGGGTCATCGGTCGGTTTAAATCAAAATGGTTGGTATCCGACCAGTCGGTTTCGACAGCCACCTCAACCGATTCAATGGGAGTTTCTTGTTGTCGGACATCTTCGTCCGACGGCTCTGCGTATTGTTCGATTTCATCTTCACGTTCAAGCAAAGGGTTCTCTTCGAGTGCGCGCGAAATCTCTTGTTGCAAGTCAAGCGTCGACATTTGCAGCAGTTTGATGGCCTGCTGCAATTGTGGCGTCATGGTCAGGCTTTGCCCGATTTTTAGCTGTAGTGCCTGTTTCATTCGGGAAGCGTCATTGTAAATTGCTCGCCGAGATAGACTTGGCGCACATCTTTATTCACAAGAAGGCTTGCTGGCGGCCCCTCTGCGAGTACTTGGCCTGCGTTCACGATATAGCCACGATGGCAGATGCCGAGTGTTTCACGCACGTTGTGATCGGTGATCAAGACGCCAATGCCGCGGTCAGCCAAGTGTTTGATGATGTCTTGAATATCCACCACAGAAATCGGGTCGACACCGGCAAAGGGCTCATCGAGTAACATAAATTTTGGGTTGGAGCAGAGCGCACGCGCAATTTCGACGCGCCGACGTTCACCACCGGAGAGCGCCATCCCCTTGGTTGAAGACAGGTGTCCGAGGTGGAATTCATCTAACAGTCGCTCGCGTTCGCGTTGGCGATCATTTTTGGTCAAATCAGAGCGTAACTCGAGAATGGCCATCAGGTTGTCAGACACAGTCAATTTTCTGAACACAGATGCTTCTTGAGGCAGATACCCGAGTCCAGCTTTTGCACGACCATGCATCGGTGTTCGACTGATATCCTGATCGCCAATCAGAATTTGACCAGCATCTTGTGTCACAAGACCAACAATCATGTAAAAGCTCGTCGTTTTTCCTGCGCCATTCGGACCAAGTAAACCAACGATCTCGCCAGGACTTACAGCCAATGAGAGATCCGAAACAACTTCGCGTCCCTTATAGGCTTTCTTTAAGTGGCGAGCGATCAGATCTGTCATCGTTTCTTCGGTTGCATCGTCATGTTAACGCGTTTGGAACGATTGCCTGAGGCGGTGACTTCACCGGTATTCATGTCATATGTGATTTCAGGACCTGAGAATTCGGAGTCTTCGGATGTGATGACTGCATCACCCGTCAATACCACACGATCACTGTCGTATGAATAATAGATTGTTGAAGCGCGCCCTCGGACAGGTTCTTTGTCTGTTTTGCGACGTAGATTTTCAAAGCGCGCGGGTTGTCCTTTGGAAACAAAGGTTTCCACTTCGCCCGCTTCATTGGTTTTCAAATTGACCACATCACCTTCAAGTTTGAGGGAGCCTTGTGTCACAACTACGGCGCCTGAGTATTCTGCCTGGTTTTGTTTTTCATTGATCACTGCGTTGTCAGCGGTAATCTCGATCGGCTGATCACGATCCTCGGGTAGCGCAAGCGCAAGCGGTGCGATGAGCCCGATTATTGCGATGAAGTAGCGCTTCGCCATTGCGTCCTCACTTTATCTCCAAGGGTGTATTCGTTGGTATTTAAGTTCATAACAAGTTCGTCACCCATGCTTTCCGATCCACCTTGTACAAGCGTTGTGGTGGTTTTTGATGTCACCAGATCCGTGGTCTGATCCCAATGCAGTGTTTCGCCACTGAGTCTCCAGGGTTCTTTGCCTTCTTCGAGCCGATTGGCGATGACGTTATCCGTTAGATGAACCCGGTTTCGGTCAGCAGTTAGCTCACCGCGATCACCCTCGATGTACCACGTCGCAGGCGGGCGCTCGAGCCAGAGCTTCGGGTTCACAAGCTCTGCATTCGCGCGATCCCCAAAGTCTAGGAGGCTTGTTGCGACAAGCGTGGTTTCCAGTTGACCGCTTTGGTCAAATTGACGTTGATAGACACCTTCCATGAAGGCGTCGGGGCGTTGGTCGGCAATTTCTTTGAGCATTGGATCGAGTGTTGTTTTCGTTGTCGGTTCGGATAGACCAACAATCAGAGCGACAGCACCGATCGTGATGAGAACGAGTCGACTCCAGCCGTTCATACGCTATCTCCGCGATACAGGGCGAGCGCATCGAACCCTTGAGCCTCGAGAATGAAATCACACAGCTCGCGAACCGCACCGTGTCCACCTGTCTTGATCGTCACGAAGGAAGCGGATTCCTGGACTTGTGGTGGCGCATTCGGAACACTTGCGAAGAAACCTGCGACCTCGAGTGTTGTGAGATCCGGGAAATCATCACCCATGTACCCGATATCCTTTTTCTCAAGCGCAAGTTCATTGGCGAGATGCTGAAGTGCCTGGCCTTTGTCTTCCCGTCCTTGGATAACGAAATCCACGCCGAGCTCGGAAAACCGTCGTTCAACCATCGGTGATTGTCGACCGGTAATGATTGCGGTTTGGATGCCTGCTTTTTGTAATAGCTTAAGTCCCAGGCCATCAAGGATGTTGAAGGCTTTAAGTGCATCACCATCGATGCCGTAATACAGCGTTCCATCTGTAAATACGCCATCAACATCAAATGCCATCAGTCGAACTGTCTGTGCGCTCATACGACACCTGCCTGCAGCAAGTCGTGCATGTTAAGTACGCCAACAGGTAAATCATTGTGTACTACAACGACCGCGTTAATCCGTTTCTCTTGCATGACGCGGACTGCCATAGCAGCAAGTGCGCCTTGCTCGATGGTGGTGCCGCCTTGGGTCATGATATCTCGAATTTGGCGGTCTCTCAGATCATGCCCTGCTTCGATGGCACGACGTAAATCACCATCAGAGAATACGCCCATGAGTCGGCCATTGTTGTCCAATACAGTGGTAAAACCGAGCCGTTTCGCGGTCATTTCCAAGAGTGCTTCGGATAAGGTTGCGCCCTCAGAGACAGATGGGAGTGCGTCACCGGTATGCATAATGTCATCGACTTTAAGAAGGAGTTTACGGCCGAGCGCGCCACCTGGGTGACTGAAAGCGAAATCTTCGTGCGAAAATCCTTTCGCTTCGAGTAGCGCGATGGCGAGTGCATCACCCATCACAAGCGCTGCTGTCGTGCTCGAGGTGGGCGCAAGATTCAGTGGGCATGCTTCTTCGGCGACTGAAACTAAAAGGTGTGCATCAGATGCACGTCCAAGCGTCGAGTTTGCGTCTCCGGTTATGCTGATTAATGGGGTGCCTAGGCGCTGGATTAGGGGAAGCAGCAAAACGATCTCGGCTGAAGTACCGCTATTTGATAAAGCGAGGACGACGTCTTTGGATGTCAGCATGCCGAGATCACCATGTGAGGCTTCTGCGGGGTGCATGAAAAATGCTGGGGTACCAGTTGATGCGAGTGTTGCAGCAATTTTGCTGCCGATATGCCCTGATTTGCCCATCCCTGTGACAACAATACGGCCTTCACAGTGAAGGCAGAGGTCACAGGCTGTGTTGAAGTCATCGCTCAATTGCTGTGTTAATTCGGCAATTGCCTCTGCTTCAAGTTGGATGGTGCGTTTCGCTGATTCGATAAAACTCATTAATTGGGCACGATCGTTGCAGATATGTGCCAAAGATAGCTTACGTACAAGAGAATCAAAAGGATTCCGTACGATCGTTTGAGTGTTCCATGCGCTCCGAAGCGTGCCAGAAGCCATAAAAGGATGGTGAGACCCAGTGTCCAAGGAAGATCTCGAGTGAATACGTCTTCTTCGATCGCAAATGGCGAAATAATTGCTGCAATTCCGATCACGCCCAAGAAATTAAAGAAATTCGAGCCAATAACAGTGCCAAGCGCCATGTCTGTTTTGTTTTTGAGGGCCGATGCCATCGATGCCGCCAATTCCGGGAGCGATGTTCCGATCGCAACGATCGTCAGACCAATAATGAGTTCAGAAACACCAAAGTAACGCGCAACTTCTGTTGCACCCCAGACCAGTGCTTTGGAGCTGCCAAGCAAAACCAAGAGGCCTCCGAGTGTGAGGATGAGCGCTGCTGGCAATGACAAATCAGGGATTTCAGTTTCCTCAGCGACTTGCGCTTCATCTTTCATTAACTGATAGAGCACCACCGGAAGGGCCGCGAGAAGCGCAAGACCAGCCCATAGGTCATAAACCCCGCGATAGGCAAGCGCGTACACACAGAGACAGATGAAAATTAAAAGCGGTAGCTCACGCCTCACTAAAGGACGCGGCACCAATAATGGAAAGACACAGGCAGTGGCACCAAGAACTAATGCGATGTTGGTGATGTTTGAACCAAGCGCGTTACCCAACGCGAGCCCTGGACTGCCTTCATAGGCCGCGACGGCTGAAACCAGAAGTTCAGGGGCTGACGTACCAATTGAGACAATCGTCAGTCCAATTAAAAAATGACTCATGCCAAGGCGTGAGGCGAGACTTGCCGCACCTTCGACAAACTTATCTGCGCTAATAACGGTCAGTGCGATGCCTAATACAACGGCAACGGTGGCCCAAATCATGTAATGACTCCCGAACGTGATGCGACATTAAACATGTTGTGGCGAAGCTCTGCTACACTCAGCACCAGATTATTTGAACGAAGTGAATCCAATCGATTGTGACAGCCGAAGCGTTTGTTGAAATTCAAGATGTTGTGTTTCGTCGCGATCAGCGTGTGATCTACGACGGACTGACAGCCTCTGTTCCTCGGGGGAAAATTACCGCGATCGTTGGCCCCTCAGGGACGGGTAAAACGACTTTGCTTCGATTGATTGGTGGGCAATTGAAGCCTGAGTCTGGTGATGTGCGCGTCGATGGGTTGTCGGTTCAGTCACTGAAGCGGTCTGCTTTATTTGACCTGAGAAAGCGGATGGGGATGCTGTTTCAGTCAGGTGCGCTATTCGCTGAGCTCAGCGTTTTTGAAAATGTCGCTTTCCCGCTCCGTGTCCATACCGATCTCGATGACGACCTGATCCGTTTGGTTGTTTTGATGAAGCTAGAAGCTGTCGGATTGCGTGGCGCGGTTGATTTAATGCCGTCGGAGTTATCTGGTGGTATGCAGCGTCGAGTGGCTCTCGCGCGTGCGATTGCGCTTGATCCTGAAATGATTATGTATGACGAGCCATTCGTTGGGCAGGACCCGATCGGTTTAGGCGTGTTGCTGTCATTGGTGAAGCAATTGAATCAGGCGCTTGGTCTAACGTCATTGGTCGTCTCACACGACCTCCAAGAAACACTCTCGATTGCTGATCATGTGATCATGATTGCGAACAACCGGGTTGCGTTTCAGGGATCACCCGAGATTATGCAGGCATCAGATGATCCATTGGTGCAGCAATTTCTTCACGGTAGCCCAGATGGCCCGGTACGATTCCATTTTCCAGCGCCATCACTTGAGGATGCCTTGTCATGATGAATTGGATCGCGGGAATTGGACGCTCGACGTTGTCACAATTGTCTGATCTGGGGCGGGCAACGCTGATTTTAATGCAGGCAATTTTTGGACGTTCAAATGTTGGAGTGCATTGGCGTCTGACGATCGATCAAATCCATGTTGTGGGTGTTTTGTCGTTGAGCATTATCATCGTCAGCGGGCTATTCATTGGCATGGTTCTCGGATTGCAGGGCTACACGATTCTGACGGACTACGGCAGCGAACAAGCGCTTGGCCAGATGGTTGCTTTGTCGTTAACGCGTGAATTAGGCCCCGTTGTGACTGCATTGTTGTTTGCGGGTCGAGCAGGCTCGGCACTGACAGCTGAAATCGGTCTGATGAAGGCAACCGAGCAACTCGCAAGTCTTGAAATGATTGGCGTTGATCCGTTGAGACGCGTTGTTGCGCCGAGATTCTGGGCCGGTGTGATTAGTCTTCCCATTCTCTCTCTTATTTTCGTGAGTGTCGGGTGCTTGGGTGGCGCACTCGTTGGTGTCAGCTGGCTCGGAGTGGATTCAGGGTCATTTTGGTCGAACATGCAGGCCTCTGTGGATTTTTCAGATGATGTGTTCAATGGCATTATCAAATCGGTAGTATTTGCGGTAGTTGTGACATGGATCGCTGTCTATCAGGGATATGATTTGGTTCCTACTTCGGAAGGAATCGCGCGGGCGACGACCAAAACCGTGGTGTATGCGTCGTTGGCTGTGCTTGGTCTGGACTTTTTCCTGACCGCAGTGATGTTTGGGGAGATTTAAGTGTATTCGCGTCGTTTAGAATTGAGTGTCGGTGCTTTCGTCTTACTGGGAGCGCTTTGCCTTGCCTTTTTAGCGCTTGAAGTGAGCGGCCTGACGCAAACGGGTGATGCTGGATCCTATCGACTCAGTGCGCGGTTTGATAACGTCGCCGGTTTGACGACTCGGGCGAAAGTTAGTGCAGCAGGCGTCACAGTCGGCCGCGTGGTGGGGATTCGCTACGATGAGACGACTGCTGGGGCCATCGTTGATATGGAAATCAGCCAAGACTTTGCGCAATTCTCTGAAGATACATCGGCTTCTATTTTGACCGCGGGCCTTCTGGGTGAAAAATATATTGGTTTGATGACCGGTGGCGATCCGAGCAATTTAAAAGATGGTGATGTGATTTACGATACGCAGTCGGCGATCGTTCTCGAAGAACTGATCGGTAAGTTCTTGCTGAATATGAGTAGCGACAAATGAAAACGTGGTTCGCGGGTTGTTTAGCCCTTCTACTATCAATCAATGTGTTTGCAGACAGTGATCCGAAAGCAGTTGTTGAGCCGCTGAAAATAGCGCGCGATACGTTTTATCAGGATGTATCGAAGTTTCAGGAAGGAAAACTGACCGAAGAAGAGCTTGTTGTCCGCATTTCTGAGCAGTTTGCACCGCTCATTAACGATCGAACAGTCGCGCTTAGAGTGATGGGTCGATTTGCGCGTCAAGCAACTGAGGCAGAGCGTGATCGATTCACCGATCGGTTGGAATCGAGCCTTGTTGATGCATATGCACGCGGTCTTGCAGCATATGGCGGTGAGCAATTGGTTCTGCCTGAAGAAGGTGTGATCTTAAAGCCCGGGCGCGCAATGGTTGAAGCGCGATTGGAAAGTCCTGGCCGTGAAGCATTGCCGATTCAGTTCGCGCTTGGTTTTGAAAAAGACAAAGGGTGGATGGTTGAGAATGTCGTCATTGCCGGTATCAATTTGGGTCTAACCCTGCGCAATCAATTTGCTGACTTGGTGCAATCGACAGGTAGCGTCTCGGGCGCCATTGATTCCTGGTCCTTTGAATCAGTGAGTGCGAACTAACCGTGTATACCATTGATGCGTTAGCCTACACAAAATCATGGCCTGAGTTGAAGGCTCTGGGTGTTGAGGCGATCAAACGCGGTGAGACCGAGATCGATGTGAGCGCTTGGGATCAGGCTTCAAGCGCGCATTTGGCGGTCATGGTGTATTGGTGGAAATCCGCACGTGCAATGAATCAGTCACTCACGGTGACTGGAATGAATCCAACTTTTAAAACGCTTGCCGAACTCGGTGGCGTGATGTGTATTGAGACAGGAGAATCAGATGCTGGCCACTGAAGTCCACGCGTTATTGGAATCGAAAAACACTGGATGGACGTTCGCTGTGCAAGGTGAAGGGCGCAATTTTCAGATAGAGGCAGTCAGTGCTGATTTTGCAGCAATGACCCGCGTGAAGCGCCAGCAGGCGGTACTGCGTTTGATTGCAGATGAAATTGCCGAAGGCACACTACACGCAATCACGGTTACTGCCCTGACTTCAGAAGAGAAAAGTCAGCGCCAGGGTCTGGGTATCTAACTATGGATCGTTTGTTAATTCGCGGCGGGCGTCAACTGAGTGGTGACGTCAAGGTGAGCGGCGCGAAAAACGCAGCACTACCAATTCTGGCAACTGCTTTGATGGTTCCGGGTAAAGTGCGTTTTGAGAATTTACCGCATCTCAATGACGTCACGACCATGCTTCAGTTGCTGGGCCGAATGGGTGTTGAGGTATTGCTTGATGACACAGGTTCGGTTGAGCTTGATGCATCACATTTGAATTCGATCATTGCGCCATATGATCTGGTGCGTACGATGCGTGCGAGTATCGTTGTCTTGGGTCCATTACTTGCAAGAGCTCACGAAGCTGAAGTCTCGCTTCCCGGTGGTTGTGCCATTGGAGCTCGACCTGTCAATTTGCACGTCAAAGCACTTGAACGATTGGGTGTAGAATTTGAGGTGACCGACGGTTACATCAAAGGGCGTGCGCCTGGTGGTTTGATTGGCGGAAAAGTGCTCTTTGAAAAAATCACGGTGACTGGCACCGAGAACGTCTTGATGGCGGCGGCGCTTGCGAAGGGCGAGACAATCATTGAGAACGCTGCGCGCGAGCCTGAGGTCGCTGATCTCGCAGATTGCTTGGTTGCGCTTGGTGCGAAAATCGAAGGGATTGGAACGGACACCCTATGTATTCAGGGTGTCGAGCAATTGCACGGTGGAACCCATCGGATTATCCCTGATCGGATTGAAGCCGGCACATTTCTGGTTGCAGCTGCCGCGACAGGTGGTTCCTGCACATTAACGGATTGTGAGCCAAAGCACATGGATGCAACGCTTTTAAAACTTGAAGAGGCGGGTGCACAGATTGAGCGGACAAACACAACGATTTCCCTGGATATGCAGGGTCGCCGTCCAAATGCGGTCGACATCACGACGCTTGAGTATCCAGGTTTCGCGACTGATATGCAGGCACAGTTTGTCGCACTCAACACAGTAGCTGAAGGGTCGGGTCGGGTGACTGAGACCATCTTTGAAAATCGGATGATGCATATTCCTGAAATGCAGCGCATGGGTGCAAAAATCGATTTGCATGGAGCAACCGCAAGCACGACCGGCGTGGATCGTTTGAAAGGCGCCCCGGTCATGAGTACCGACCTGCGTGCATCAGCGTCACTTGTGATTGCAGGTCTGGTTGCAGATGGTGAAACAGTCGTGGATCGTGTCTATCACATTGATCGTGGATACGAGCGGATCGAAGAGAAATTACGTCGACTCGGCGCAGATATCGAACGGGTCCGGGTATGAATCAGCCACTTACCTTTGCACTCGCGAAAGGGCGGTTACTCGAAGAGACACTTCCCTTACTGGCGGAACTCGGAATTGAACCGAGCGAGCCGTTGACGGGATCTCGTAAGCTAATGTTTGAAACCAACCGTCCAGATGTTCGCTTACTTGTTTTGCGCGCGACCGATGTGCCTCCGTATGTCGAACGTGGTGGTGCGCATCTGGGTATCGCAGGTAAAGACACATTGCTTGAGTACGGCTCTGACATGCTGTGTGAGCCTGTTGATCTTCAATTGTCGAAATGTCGACTGATGACAGCGACGAAGAAAGGCGCAGAACTACCTGCGACTGGCCGAATCCGTGTTGCAACAAAATACGTCAACGTTGCGCGCCAATATTTTGCCGCACAGGGCCGTCAGATTGATCCGATCAAACTCTATGGCGCGATGGAGTTAGCTCCGATTGTGGGCTTAGCTGATGTTATTGTAGACGTTGTGGATACCGGAAATACGCTGAAAGCGAATGGCCTAGAAGCGCGTGACTTGATTGCGCATTCGAGTGCCCGATTGGTGGTGTCTCGGGTTGCAATGAAGACACGACACCAACATATAGCTCCTATGATTGAACGACTGAATGAATGGGTGAAGACTCAGCATGCAACTTAAGCCTGTCACGCTCACAACACGTGATGACAATTTCGATGAACGCTTAACAGAACTCACGGCTTGGGAGTCAGTGAGTGATTTGAGCCGCCAGACGCGTGTTGCCGAAATTATCCAAGCTGTTAGGTCAGAAGGCGACGAGGCGCTTGTGCGTTTGACGCGCGAGCTCGATCAAAACCCAGTGAAGTCTGCGTCGGATCTCGTTTTGGCAGCATCAGATCTTGAGGCTGCATTTCATGGGTTATCTGATGATCTGAAAGATGCGCTAACGACTGCACGTGATCGTGTTTGGGCATTTCATGAAGCGCAAAAAGAGTCGAGTTGGCGTCTGCCTGATCAGGGTGACGGAATCATCCTCGGGCAGGAAGTCAGGCCAATGAGTCGAGTCGGACTGTATGTACCAGGGGGTAAGGCCACCTATCCATCGTCAGTTCTAATGAATGCAATTCCTGCGAAAGTCGCGGGTGTGTCAATGGTGCAGATGGTCGTGCCGGCGCCAAAAGGTGAGCTGAATCCAGTCGTATTGGCTGCTGCATACCTTGCAAAGGTTGATCGCGTCGTGACTGTCGGTGGAGCGCAAGCGATTGCAGCGCTTGCGTACGGAACTGAGAGTGTTTTGCCGGTTGATAAAATTGTCGGTCCCGGAAATGCGTGGGTCGCGACTGCAAAGCGACAAGTGTTCGGCAAAGTTGGCATCGATATGATCGCAGGACCATCTGAAATTCTCGTGTACGTCGAGCCCCCAATGGATCCAGATTGGGTTGCCATGGATCTTTTCAGTCAGGCAGAGCACGACGAAGATGCACAGCCAATTCTTGTGCATTGTGACCCTGCATTTGCGACTACTGTGTTGGATTCAATGAACCGTTTGTTGCCGACACTCGAGCGGGCGTCGATTATTGAGCAGTCAATCAACAATCGGTGTGTATTTATTGAGGCATCGGATCGCTCAGATGCGCTCGACGTCATCAACCGTGTGGCGCCAGAGCACCTTGAATTGTGCGTCGATGATCCAGAATCCATGTTGCCAGCAATTCAGCACGCAGGCGCGATATTCATGGGCCGGCATACGCCTGAGGCATTGGGTGATTACTGCGCAGGTCCGAACCACGTTTTGCCGACGTCGGGGACTGCGCGCTTTGCTTCACCTCTGGGCGTCTATGATTTCATCAAACGTTCATCGGTAATCCACTGCACGGCAGATGGTTCGAAAACAATCGCTGGGGTTGCATCGACCTTGGCGCATTCCGAAAGCCTGACAGCGCACGCGCGCTCAGCTGAGTATCGTCGTGACGCGTGAGGAACTGATTCAGGCGTTGATTCCTGAGCGCGTGCGTCAAGGTGCTGCATACCAGGTTCCTGATGCAACTGGCATGATCAAGCTTGATGCGATGGAGAACCCCTACACGTGGCCTCAATCGTTGCGCGATGAGCTCGCTACGCGGTTGGCTGATTGTGAACTCAATCGGTATCCTGATCCTCATGCTGAAGCGATCAGAACACCTCTCAAGCAGTGGATGGAAATTCCAGAAACGCTTGATTTGATCTTTGGTAATGGATCAGACGAGATCATTGCGCTGTTGATATCCAATCTGATTGGGACAGGTCGCAGTGTGTGCGCTCCCGATCCGAGTTTTGTGATGTTTCAGGTGCTTGCGAATCAATACACGGTTCCATTCCGTGCACTACCGCTTGATTCTGACTTCGACATTGATATCGATGGGTGGATGGATGGCCTGATGGAGGCCGACCCTGCTCTCATCTTTATCCCGCAACCAAATAATCCAACTGGAAACCTGTTTTCAAAAGACCGGCTCGCGCAAATCGTGGAATCGACACAAGCGTTGATTGTGATCGATGAGGCGTATACCGCATTTACTGATGCTGATTATTTGGATTGGGCAGTGCGTTACCCAAATGTTGTAGTGATGCGCACGTTGTCCAAGGTAGGTTTAGCTGGGAGTCGTTTTGGTATGTTGATTGGCCATCCGGATTGGATTGTCGAATTCGACAAAATCAGATTGCCTTACAACATCAATGTCTTGTCACAAACAGCTGTTCAGTTTGCGCTTGAGCACGCTTCAACCCTTGAAGAGCAGAGCGGGATGATTCGACAAGAACGGATGCGGCTGACAACACTCCTTACCGAGCGTGGTTATACGGTATGGGGGTCAGAAGCCAATTTTGTGGTTATGGAGTGTGGAGATCAGTCTGCTCGAGCACTGTTCGAGGGGCTGAAACAGCATCGAATCCTTGTGAAATGTCTCGATGGATCTCACCCACGGCTCGCGAATACGTTGCGACTCACAGTGGGTGCTCCGGAAGAGTCTGATGCGTTACTAGCCGCGCTCGATCAATTAGTTAGCGGCTGAGTTTGGGCGCTGCCCAACCAGGATTATCCGGTCGATCGCTTGACCATCACGCAGAAGCTTCACCGGGATTTCAGTTCCAGGTTCAAAGTCAGCAACCTGGTTCATCGCGGCACGTCCATCCGTGATTTTTTGCCCGTTCATATGCGTCAAAATATCTCCTGGGAGAATGTCTGCGTTTGCAGCAGGGCCTCTGCGATACACGCCTGAGATCAATACGCCTGCGTTTTTACTGACACCGAATGATCTTGCTAAATCCTCTGTCAGTGGTTGAGTCTCCACGCCAATCCAACCGCGAATGACCTGGCCATGGTCAATGAGCTCTTGCATGATGTCAGTCGCGATCGATGCAGGAATCGCAAATCCAATCCCATTGGATCCGCCACTTCGCGTGAAAATCGCAGTATTGATTCCAATCAACTCACCACGGACGTTGATCAATGCGCCACCTGAGTTGCCAGGATTAATTGCGGCGTCTGTTTGGATAAAGTTCTCATAATTTGTGACGCCCACCTGATTGCGACCTGTTGCACTCAAGATGCCCATCGTCACGGTCTGGCCGACACCGAATGGATTGCCAATTGCGAACACCAAGTCGCCAACTCGACCTGGCGATGTGGTCAGAATGAGTTTCGGAAGATTATTGAGTTCAATTTTCAGAACCGCGATATCTGTATCTGGATCTGTTCCGACAACAGACGCTTGGGCAACTCGACCATCTTTGAGCTCAACCACAATGTCATCTGCTCCAGCGATTACGTGATGGTTGGTTAGGATGTACCCATTGCCCGATACGATCACGCCAGAACCGAGACTCGATTCCATCCGCTTTCTGCGAGGCTCGCTCGGTAGGTTGAAGAAATTTCGGAAAAATGGATCGCGAGCCAGCGGATGCGCGCGGGTTTCAACGATGGTCGTCGTGTAGACGTTGACGACAGCTGGTGCGGCCCGTTCAACCGCTGCGGCATAACTGACGGGGCCTTCCGCTGGGATTTGGCTGGCGATGGTGCTGTTATCAACGATATTCAGTTCAACACCACGTGTTCGTCCGGTTAATTCAGGAAACTCACGAATGACTAAAAGAGCAATCAAAATCCCAGTAATGACAGGCCAGAGAATTCGCGTAATTTGTTGTAGCATGGATCGTCCTGAAAGAGAGGCTTTATGACTAGTTTACACACACTGATCCAAACGCTCGACGATTGGATGCAAGCGGATTCATTTAAAGACTATGCACCCAATGGTTTGCAGGTTGAGGGGCGCGAGGACGTTCATAAGGTCGCGCTCGGTGTAACGGCGTCAGCGGATGTGATTGAGCAGGCGATCGCTTGGGGTGCAGATGCGCTTCTCGTCCATCATGGATATTTTTGGAAAAATGAGGCGTCGACTCTGACTGGAATGAAGGGCCGTCGCGTGCGCGCGTTATTTGAAAATCAGTTATCGTTGATTGCTTACCATTTGCCTCTCGATTGTCATCCTGAGTTTGGTAATAACAAAACTCTACTTGATCAGTTAGCTCTTCCAGGAGGTGTTCCGATCGAGGGTGAAGGGGGTCTTCTTTGGTCTGTTCCGCTCAATGGGCAGTTCACGCTTGATCAATTGGCGGCACAAGTCGGCTCGCGTTTGGACCGCATGCCACTGGTGATCGAATCTTCTCGCGCACCGACCTCGCCAAATCGCCTCGTTGTTTGTACTGGTGGCGCCCAAGATTATTTATCGAAAGCGCAGTTCTATGGTGCGGATGTGTATTTGTCTGGTGAAATTTCTGAACGCACCACCCATGAGGCGCGTGAGCTTGGTGTGCATTACATCGCAGCAGGGCATCATGCGACCGAGCGATATGGTGTTCAGGCGTTGGGCGCTAAAATTCAGAGCCAGTTGGGACTTGAGGTCGCTTTTTTCGATGACCACAACCCCGCTTAATTATTGAAGCTGTCCCCGAGCATCGGCATAGTCGCGGGGTGGCGCAATAGTATCCTGTTCGTTTGGCTCGGGTTGGACTTCGATCGGAGTTTGTTCACCCCGTAACTCGTTGGCGAGCGCCTCTTGGCGATTTGCGAGTTGGATGAGCGCCTCCTTGGTCGCTGTGAGATGTGTGTCGATGTCATCCATCAATGTTTGATGTTTTGCTTCAGCGAGCGTTTTCTCTCGCTCGAGATCTGGCGGTGCGACAGTCACGGTCTTTGGTTGGCGTGAGAACCATCCGATCAGACCGCCGGCGACAAAAGCGACAACAAGAGCTCCAAGGGTTAGTGCGTTTAATTCCACAGCGTCATCTCCATTTTTCTCTAGTGTACGGAGTTTGCGTTGTTTCGGCGAGCCGTTAGACTTCGCTTTCCTAAGGAGACCCATGAATACACCAGTTATCCATATGATCGATGGCCCATCAGGTCGTATCGAGACAGCATCATTGTTGTGTGATCTGTTGCAGCCGATGCCGCAGCAAGCATTGTTGGTTTTGCATCCACATCCACTTCATGGTGGCACGATGGGCAATAAAGTTGTGACAACAATAGCCCGTGTTGCGCGTGATGCCGGTTTGCCTACTGTGGCGTTTAATTTTCGTGGCGCAGGTCGAAGTGAGGGTGTGTGGGATCATGGTGACGGGGAATTGATGGATGCATTTCACATTGCCTCATTGATGGTGCGTCAGGGCGTTAAGAAATTGTGTTTGGCTGGGTTTTCGTTTGGTGGGTCGATTGCTGCGCGACTGATACAGAAACTTCGGGATGAGAATGTTGCAGTTGATGTCATTGATTTGGTCCAAGTGGCTCCCGCTGTTGAGAACTTTCCGATCGAGCTTCAAGCGCTTGGGGGTGTGCCGAGAATGGTGATCTATAACGGTGATGATGAGGTTGTGAGTCCAGAAGCGATCGGTGCGTATGCTAAAGCTGCGGATGCGCAGGTAATTCACTCTGAAACAGGTGGTCACTTTTTTCATGGTGAATTAACACGCCTTAAAGAAGCAGTTTCCGCCCATTATCTCGAGCAAGGCATTGTATGACCCGCACGCCGGCGGCACACATCTACGACGGTCTCGTCGAAGTTGGTCAGGTTAGTGCTGACAAGAATCAGCGTGCCGTTCTTGCGTTGTTGGATCAATTGGCTGACAGATTGATAGCAAGAAAACACTGGAGTGGTGGTCGAAAGGGCCTGTTTAGACGCCAGTCATGGGAGCGGCCAGAACAAGGTCTGTATATCTGGGGCGGTGTAGGTCGCGGTAAAACGTTTTTGATGGATTTGTTCGTTGATTCGCTGCCAGAAGGGACAGCCGTCCGGTTACATTTCCATCGTTTCATGAATCAGGTACACGAGCGTTTAACCGCTTTACAAGGAACTGAAAACCCTCTTGATGTGATTGCAGATGAGTTGGCACGTAAAGCGAAGGTGCTGTGTTTTGATGAGTGCTTTGTCTCTGACATCACAGATGCGATGGTGCTGGGCACTCTGTTTGATGCGTTATTCAAACGGGGGGTGTCGCTTGTTACGACGAGCAATATCGAGCCTGACCAATTGTACAAAGATGGCTTGCAGCGGGATCGCTTTTTGCCAGCGATCGCGCTGATTCAAAAGCACTGTCAGGTGTTCAACTTGGATTCGGGAACCGATTATCGCTTGAGAACCCTCGAGCACGCGAAGCTCTACTACGCGCCTTGCGATAGCCATGCGATTGATGCGATTTGGGAGTCAGTGCTCGCTCTGGCGCCTGAAGCGTCAAAGAGCGAGGGTGCATTTATTGAGATTAATCGGCGCCAACTCCCCGTAAGGTTTGTTGCCGAAGATGTGGTTTGGTTTGATTTTGATGTGATTTGCGGTCTGGGTCGTGCGGCGCCTGACTACATTGAGGTCGCGAAGATTTATCACACGGTGGTTGTGACTGGGCTTCCGAATCTCATGAGTGCTGGTGATGATTCGACGCGGCGCTTTTTGCACTTGGTCGACGAATTTTATGATCGATCAGTCAATTTAATTTTAGGTGCCGACGTGGCGATGGACGCGCTATACACCAAGGGGCGCTTGGCGTTTGAGATGGATCGATGCCGTTCACGCTTACTCGAGATGCAATCAGTTGAATATTTAGAGCGTCCGCATCGCCCGGATTGATAAAAGAGTGTTGCGCAAAGCGTCGTCCATCTCTATAATCCGCGCCTCTTTGAATTTTGAACGCCGCTGAAGGCAGAAGACAAACATGAAGACGATTAGCGCTAAAGCAGAAACCGTACAGCGTAGCTGGTATGTGATCGACGCCGAAGGACAGACACTCGGCCGTCTCGCAACCGAAGTTGCTCGTCGCCTGCGCGGTAAGCATAAAACAGAATACACTCCACACGTTGACACTGGCGATTACATCGTCGTTGTGAATGCGGAGAAAGTGAAAGTTACAGGCCGTAAAGCATCGGACAAGATGTATTACCGCCATACGGGTCACCCAGGTGGTCTGAAAGAAGCGAACTTCACGCAAATGATCGAACGTTCACCGGAGAAAGTGATTGAGCTCGCTGTTAAAGGCATGCTGCCACGCAATCCTCTCGGACGTGCAATGTACCGGAAGCTGAAAGTGTATGCGGGTCAAGAACACCCGCATGATGCGCAGCAACCTGAAACTCTGACTCTGTCATAGGACAAGACATGGCGACTACACAGAACTACGGAACAGGCCGCAGAAAGACATCGACTGCTCGAGTGTTTTTGCGTCCAGGCTCTGGCCAAATCACGATCAACGGCAAAACGTTGGACGATTATTTTGGCCGTCAAACATCTCGTATGGTTGTTCGTCAGCCACTCGAGCTGGTCGAGATGATTGAGAAGTTTGATGTGACGATTACTGTTGAAGGTGGTGGTGCATCTGGCCAAGCCGGTGCGATTCGTCACGGTATTACGCGTGCATTGGTCGAATATGATGAGAATCTGAAAGGTGACCTTCGCCGCGCAGGATACGTTACTCGTGATGCACGTGAAGTTGAACGTAAGAAAGTGGGTCTACGCAAAGCGCGTAAGCGTCCACAGTTCTCGAAGCGTTAATTCGCTGTTGATTCTCGAAAAAACCCGCTTTTGCGGGTTTTTTTGTGCCATAAAGCCTCGAACTTTTAGATCAAAAGGCTATAACGCGCTTGCTTGAGTCGTCGTCACTCTTTAAAATATTGCGTGCAAATTTGCCCCCAACAACGATCTGAAGGACACATCATGACTGATGCAGTCGTAACCGAAGTAGTGCAGCCCGCTGACACTTCGCGTCGTAAATTTTTAGTTGGTGCTACAACGGCACTAGGTACCGTCGGTACCGTGGGTATCGCAACACCGTTTGTTGCTTCATGGAATCCGAGTGCGAAAGCGAAGGCAGCAGGCGCTCCGGTTAAAGTTGATATTTCTAAAATCCTCCCTGGTGAGCAGATCCGTGCCGAATGGCGTGGTAAGCCTGTGTTCATTCTTCGTCGTACACCGGAGATGTTGGAAGGGCTGAAAGCAATCAATGGTGAAGTCGCTGATCCAAATAGTGAGCAACCTCAGCAGCCTGCGTATGCGGCGAACGAAGCGCGATCAATTAATCCTGAGATCGCAGTTCTCGTGGGTATTTGTACGCACTTGGGTTGTTCTCCGCAATTCCGGCCTGAAGTTGGAGCAGCGGATTTAGGTGATGATTGGCAGGGTGGTTATTTCTGCCCATGCCACGGCTCGAAGTTTGATTTGGCTGGACGCGTCTACAAGGCTGTCCCTGCGCCAACGAATTTGCTTGTACCACCTCACTCTTATGAGAGCGATAACGTTCTTATCATTGGTGTTGATCAGGAGAATGCATAATGGGTTTGCGTAAAACTGAAGCGACAGGATTGGTTGGCTGGATCGATCAACGCCTGTCCATTATGGATGCGTGGAATAATCACCTCGCACAATACTGGGCACCAAAAAACTTCAACGTTTGGTACTTCTTTGGGTCACTAGCTCTCCTCGTTTTAGTCAACCAAATCCTCACGGGTATTTGGCTAACGATGAGCTATGAGCCAAGTGCTGAAGGTGCGTTTGCATCTGTCGAATACATCATGCGTGACGTGGAGATGGGTTGGTTGATCCGTTACATGCACTCGACTGGAGCATCAGCTTTCTTCGTAGTTGTTTATCTCCACATGCTCCGCGGGATCATGTATGGCTCGTATCAGAAGCCACGCGAATTGATTTGGATCTTTGGAATGGCGATCTATCTGTTGTTGATGGCTGAAGCCTTCATGGGATACCTGTTGCCTTGGGGACAAATGTCGTACTGGGGTGCGCAGGTCATCGTATCGCTATTCTCTGCGATACCTGTGATCGGTGCGGATTTGGCGCAGTGGGTTCGTGGTGACTACCTCATCAGTGGTATTACTCTGAACCGTTTCTTCGCGTTACACGTGATTGCGTTGCCATTGGTGATCGCAGGGCTTGTCGTATTGCATATCCTTGCGTTGCATGAAGTGGGTTCGAATAACCCAGACGGTATCGACATCAAAGACAATAAGGACGCGAACGGTAAGCCGGTCGACGGTATTGCCTTCCATCCCTACTACACAGTGAAAGATATCGCAGGTGTTGCCGTGTTCTTGTTCGTTTTCTGCGTCGTGATTTTCTTCTTCCCTGAGATGGGTGGCTACTTCCTCGAGCATGCGAACTTTGAGCCTGCGAACCCGTTGAAGACTCCTGAACACATTGCGCCGGTTTGGTATTTCACACCGTTTTACGCAATGCTTCGTGCGATTACCTTCCCGATGTTTGGTCTCGATGCCAAATTCTGGGGTGTGGTCGTCATGGGTGCAGCGATTGCAATCTTGTTCGTCTTGCCATGGCTTGATCGGAGTCCAGTACGTTCGATCCGTTACAAGGGTAATTTGTCGAAGATCATGTTGGTGTTGTTCGCAATCGCTTTTGTGATGCTGGGTATTTTAGGTGCGCTACCATCGACACCAGTGCGTACTGCATTGGCTCAGTTAGGTACTGCGGTCTACTTCCTATTCTTCCTTGCGATGCCTTGGTATACCCGTTGGGAATCGACGAAGCCTGTTCCAGAGAGGGTAACGAAATGAAATTAGTTTGGACTCTAGTCTTTTCATTGGTCTCGTCGGTCGCTGTTGCAGCTGGCGGACCAGGTTACCCGCTCGAGCACATCGAGCCTGATTATGACGATAAAGCATCTCTTCAGCGTGGATTGGCAACCTACACGCACTACTGCATGGGCTGCCACTCGCTGAGTTATCAGCGTTATGAGCGGACGGCAACTGATCTTGGGATTGACCCAGACGTTATGGTCGAAGCCATTGTCCCGTCAGACAAGAAAATTGGTGATTTGGGTACCGTCGCGATGCCATCGAAAGGTGCTGCCGAATGGTTTGGTGCACCACCACCTGATCTCACACTTGTTGCACGTAAACGTTCTCCAGATTGGGTCTATACCTACTTAAAAACGTTTTATGTTGATCCATCACGTCCATTGGGAGTGAACAACAAAGTATTCCCTAAAGTGGGCATGCCACATGTACTTGAGCCGCTTCAGGGCGTTCAACGCACCGTGTGTAAAGAAGCGCCGATTCGTGTGAACGGAACAGTGCAGACTGACTCAATTTCAGGCCAGCCACTGACTGAGAATCAGTGCGGAATTCTTGAGGTTGTTGATGGCACTGGTAAGTTAACACCAGCGGAATACGATCAGTTGATCTATGATCTGGTAAACTTCCTAGAATATGTTGGTGAGCCTTCCAAAGCGAAAGCTCACGGCATGGGCATTTATGTGCTGTTGTTTATCATGCTCTTCTTCGTATTTGCGTACTTGTTGAAACGTGAATACTGGAAGGATGTGCACTAAGCACAACCAAGCCTAAGTTCTACGAACAGCCGGCTTACGCCGGCTGTTTTGTCTGTTTACGGAGATTGAAATACTTATGTCACTCGTGACGAAACGCTCAACCATGACCTTTTTCTCAGACCCAACTGATCACATGTCGCACCGCGTCCGGATCGTGTTGGCAGAAAAGGGAGTAACAGTCGATATCGTTGATTGCGATCCGGATGACATTCCAGAAGAAGTGTCAGAGATCAACCCGTATAACAATCTTCCAACATTATTAGATCGTGATTTGGTGTTGTATGAACCGAATATCATGATGGAATACTTGGACGAACGTTTTCCGCATCCACCGTTGCTTCCGGTCTATCCGGTCGCGCGAGCGAATGCCCGGATGTTTTTGCATCGAATCGAAAAAGAGTGGACTCCACTGATTCGTACCATTGAATCTGCAAAGCGCAACAACAAACGGTCGCCATCCGCGGCGAAAGAACTTAAAGAACAATTGGTTGCTGTTGCTCCAATCTTTGAGGAAATGCCGTACTTCATGAGTGAAGAATTCTCTCTTGTTGATTGCACTGTCGCACCAATTTTGTGGCGCTTACCGCACTTGGGCGTTGAATTACCGCCGAAGCAAACGCGTGGACTGCAAGATTATCAATATCGCATGTTCAACCGTG
Source organism: Gammaproteobacteria bacterium (assembly GCA_010024125.1). Lineage (GTDB taxonomy): Bacteria > Pseudomonadota > Gammaproteobacteria > Pseudomonadales > Litorivicinaceae > HIMB30. Next base: position 26,992 of record RGHP01000006.1, read on the forward strand.
ATGCGTTCCAGGCAAGTCTGTCTGAAGCTGAACGGGAAATGCCTCGCACATAATCGATGGCCCTCGGTTCTTCGCGCCCCTATTTGATACGAGCCCTCTACGACTGGATAGTCGATGGGGGCGAGGATCCTTACGTTGTTGTGGATTGTTTCTATCCGGGTGTCGAAGTCCCTGAGTCACACGTCAAAGATGGGCAGATTGTTCTGAATCTTGCTCCGCGGGCATTGAACGCGTGGAACATGTCAGATTTCGGACTGATGTTTCAGACCCGTTTTGGCGGGATCCCAACAGACTTAGTCTTACCATATGGTTCGATTACCGCGATTTATGGGAAAGAATCAGGCCTCGGAATGGCGTTTGGGCAAGAGCCCGGCGGTGTACCTGAATTACCGGATGCCGATGCTCCGATTCCGACGTTCGAGCCTGTTAAAGACGAAGCTTCAACTGACTCCGAGCCACCCAAGCGAGAGCGGCCCGCATTGCGCATCGTGAAGTCTGACGATTAATCGATATATTCAAACACGCGGACGATTCGTTTGACTCCGCGCACTGAGCTCACGACGTTTTCTAAGGCTGTTGCTTCAGTTTTCGATACGAAGCCCATGACTAGACAATACTGTTTTCGGTGGTGATCAAAGTCCTTTGATAAACGTTTCGCCCGAGGTCCTTAAGCACCAATGCTTTGACCTGTGTTGAGATCGTCAAATCATTGATCTCTGAGATAATCGTGGCTTTACCTGCGATCTCAAGTTGGTTAATTACTCGAACAACTCCTCGATGCTGTGCGGTTACTTTCTCTGCGATCTGCCGAGCATCTTCTGATGGCACTTGTCCCGCTACCAAAACAACACCGTTATAGACCTTGACATTGATGTTGCTGACTTTGAGTTCAGGCGATGCTTTCTTCAGATTTACTGCAATTGCGATTTCAGCCGTCTCATCATCGATGAACTGTCCTGCAGTTCGGCTACCGCGATTATCAGAAATTGGCTCCGATGTGGTTGAATCAATGACGGTTGCACAGCCTGTTAAAAGGCCAAGCATGAGGGTTGCTAGTAACAGAGAAAAACGCATCATCAACTCCTTGAGTTAGCCAAATATTTGTAAATCAATCAATTCGCTTAAGCAATGCACAAGCATCAAATGTTGCTCGCGAACTGTTGTTGGATGATCAGAGTGTACTCGAATCTCTGTATCCCCGTAATTGAGTAACGGTGAAATTTCCCCGCCATCGCCTCCAGTCAAGGCAACGACAGGTAGTTCAAGTTCATGAGCTGCGACAACTGATTGCACTAAGCTTGAACGTGTACCGGTTGCTGAGACGATCAGCATGCTATCGCCAGCTTTGCCAAGGGCTTTGACCTGCCGTGAGTATTTCTCTGAGCGGGACTCATCGGTGAGCGAGCTCATCGTGATTGCGTCAGCGTTTAATGCGATCGCTGGTAGCCCTGGTCGATCACGTTCAAAGCGATGCATCAAGTGAGCTGCAAAGATTTGCCCAATCGCAGCAGATGAACCAGTACCGATCACGAGAATTTTCCCATCATTTAAGATGCAGTCAGTTAACTGTTTTGCTGCTGTCACCAAGCGCGGTGCGAGCTCAAAACTTTGCTGAAGAGCATCGGTCGCTTTCGCAATTCGCATCGCGATCCGTTCTTCAAGCACCTCATTATTCTGCATCCAGTAACTCCGATTGCAGTAGTGACGGGAGTGGCTCCCACAAGTTGGCAATCACTTGTTCGTCATTCGTGATTCGAATTGTTGAAAGTTGTCGATGAATCATCGAATCAGCGCCTAATGTAAGGTAGCCGGTTTGTCCTTGAATCGAGGTTGGGCCACCAAAACCGAGTTGCATCGCCATGCGCATCGCATCGATTCCAACGCCAACAAGTGATCCGAAGACACCTTGCGAGTTCGCACGTCCTGCGAGCACTTGTTTCTCATCGGTTCCTAGGTCCCAGGGCGTTACCATTAATTGGCTGTTGCGGAGATCTTCGGCAATTTCTACGAGATCTGGACGGTAGGCGCCAATTAAATACACCGGTGTTTGATCAAGATAATAAAAGTCCAATAGAGGACGGATTTGTTGCGCCTTCTTTGGGTCAGTATGGACAACAACCGCAGTCATGTCCTGACGAATTCTCGGGGTATGTTCGAGACGAAGACCAAGTGTCTTTGATAATTCACGACGCCGATTTTGGCTGTCGTTAACGCCAAACGCTTTCGTAATGGCTGTTTCAGGCTTTTTTGAATCCAGCGCAAAGCTCCCAGCCGATGAACCACCAACAAATGTGAGTTGCTCGTTGATCGCCTCGACCGTTCTACTCCCGAGCAGTGAGTCTGCGTGAAATACGACAACCCGAGGACGGTCTGCTTCGCGGGCAATTTGATTCACCGTTGATTCTGCGTCGTCCTCGATTGCTAGGCTTAAGCTGTAAGCAGGAGCGTCGAGATCGAGCGAGTGTGTTTTGATGCGATTCAAAACCAAAACAGGCATGCGTGGTTTTGATTCAAGTAATGCGATGACCTTGTCTTTTTGTAGTGGGCCGACAATGAATTCAGGTTGAGAGGATTGTCCAAT
>RGHP01000051.1 GCA_010024125.1 Gammaproteobacteria bacterium
CGTGAATATCCTTTATTCGAGATTCTTCCATCTTGATAAATTCAGCGGACGCATGGGCGAAACAACATTTCGTGCATCCACCTTACGTCGGCTCGCTGAAAAAGACCCCGAACTCAACTGGGACATGGTCACAACACTTTGGCAATGTGAGTTACAGGAATCCAGCGCTAAGTAAGTTTGATCTCACATGTGATGAGATCATGATCTGATAGAGTTGCACCATCACCGCCCACGGCTGGCACGGTCTGCGGATGTTGAGCCACGAGTTGTTTCACCATGAGCCAATCAATCCGACCAAGCGGTGGTCTCGGATATCCCCGCTCTCGCGGACGCTGTGTCCTGTCCTGTGTATTGCTTGTTCCCCATTGGAAGCCTTTGATGTGTGCGAGGTCAAACAGTGGCTCATAAGCAACTGGATTGAGGAATCGGTCTGGAGTCGCTGTGGCGAGCTGCGCGCGCTCGCGAAATGGATCTGCATAGAGTGTTGGGTTAAATGTTGAGGTATTTAAGTCGCCTCCAAAGACACACGGACGATGATCGAGCTGTGCTTGAAATAGTTCAGCGAGCGCCTCTGCACGATCATCGGGCCCTTGGTTATTCTAAAGATGCGTGGTCATGATTTGAATATCACCAATGTCAGTTTCGAGAATTGCACCCAAGGCAATTCGTCCACCAAGTCGCGGTTCGTGAAATTGACGATGCCACCAACTCCCATCACTTTGTCGAAAGCGATGTAACCACGGAGTTTTCAGCGGAAAGCGACTGATGATGGCATTACCGTGCAGGCCGGCCATGTTCTCCGAGTCGGTTGGGGTTGCTAATTCCCACGCATTACCAAGCTCAAGCTCCACAAACTCAACTGCAAATAGTCCATGCCAGCCGAGTTCTTGCGCTAATTGTTGTGTTGTATGTGCTTGTTCTGATCGACTCATGCCGCAGTCCATTTCACTCAACAACACAACATCAAGTCCCTGCTCACGAATCAGTTGGCTTGCAGCAGACCAGTCACGGCCACGCTCTAAATTCCAAGCGCCGATACGGAGTATGCCGGATGCGCGCTCCATCGACTTCCCCGGGATCAGTTGTAGCTCGTTTAAGCACCCAAACTTTGCCGCCCACAGATCATACGATTCTCCATGATCGACGGCATGCAACGCATCGTTTCTGAGCGATACTGATGGGATCGAGAGTTCGGTAACACGTTTTGTCATAAAACTCTGTCACACTCCTTGCCTGAGGTGATTATGGACTGTATTGCACATCGTGGATCTGCGAATCGAGTCCCCGAGAATTCAATGGCGGGGATTCACTACACAGCATCCCATCATATTAAACAGATCGAATGCGACATTTCTGTTGCATCCGATGGGGTGGCGGTGATTTTTCATGACGAATACTTGCGACGGATGACTGGTGACCCACGTTCCGTCTTATCACTCACGAGTACCGAACTCACCCAAATCCCACTGATCTCGCACCATATGCGTCCAACACAATATATCCCACTAGCTGATACGTGGATGCGAGAGGCCGCAAATCATGATCTGTTTCTTCATCTGGAAATTAAAGTGCATGACCAAGAGGTGGAGCGGGTTGTGGAGGCTACCTTGGAAGCGTTCGATCGCTCAGAATTAATGCCGTCACAGGTTCGTGTCTCGTCTTTTTCGCTCGATGCGATTCAATTGATTCGAGAGCGTCGTCCCGAGCTCGAGCTCGGCGTGGCTGCGGTCAGACTTACAGATGTTTCTCTTGATACGCTTCAATCCTTCGATGTTGTCTCAGTACACCTCGATATCGACTATCTCGACTCCCAATCCATTGAGCTTGCGATTGATCGCGGATTCAAAGTGTGCGTGTATACCGTCAATTCCGCACAACAGTTGGATTCGCTGCCGCTTGAATTGATCGATTCGGTGTTTACCGATGATCCCTTGTTGCTCAACGAAGAGCTCAAGACCCTGAAAATTTCAAAATAGGCCCTATTAATGCGACTGGAGGTATTGTTCGTGCGGTATTTTGATGTAGGCCAGAATCCTGTCATGATCAATAAAGATGGGATCGTGTATCGATTGGATACCAATAACTTGTTGGTTGAAGAGGCGCTGAATTATCAGTTGTCTGAAGAAGCCATTGAGCTGACGGAAGTGAGTTTTCTAAGGCGATTTAGTGATCGGCTTGCTCATGCGTTTATCCACTCGCTCGATTCTGAAACAGGTCAGTAGACGACTGTCATCAGATAAAGAGATTAACAACCCAATGAATTTAGAGACTGTGCTTTCCGTTGAGCATTATTCGGATGCGTTGTTTTCATTCAAAACAACCCGGAGTCCAGAGATACGACCGTTTAAAGCCGGTCAGTTTACGATGATTGGGATGGCAGATGATGATGTCTTGCGTGCGTACAGTATCGCATCGGCGCCTGACGAAGCACATCTTGAGTTTCTGTCCATTAAGGTACCCGGTGGCCCGCTAACCGAGCGCCTTAAAGATATTCAAGCGGGTGATCAAATTGAGGTCGGTGATCGTCCAACAGGGACACTTGTGCTCGATAATCTGAAGCCGGGTAAGCGGCTATGGTGTGTGGCAACGGGAACCGGGCTCGCGCCTTTTCTTTCGATTGTAAGGGATCCTCAGACCTTTGAACGGTTTGAACAAGTGATCGTGACGCATACCGTCAGAACGACGCAAGAGCTTGCCTATGGAGACCTCTTATCCGCGCTACCGATCACTTACTACCCAACGGTCACTCGTGAACCTTTTCAGACGCCAGGCCGAATTACAGAGCGGATGGATAATGGCGGTTTGTGGTCAGATTTAGCACTCAAGCCTTGGACCGCCGATGGAGATCGCGTCATGATTTGTGGCTCGCCAGAGTTCAACAAAGAACTCAGAAGTCGACTCGAGGCGCTTGGCTTTACCCATGGAACCAATCGCGCTCCTGGTGATTTTGTTCAAGAGCGCGCGTTTGTTATGCAACGAGCGGATTAACCCTCTCTAAGGCGCTTTAACATATCAAATAAAATGGACGAGTCACGGGTTCCGAGGTCTTGATCCATAATGGTTTGATATTGGCTTCCTACAAACTCAAGGCAAGGGAGTGGAAGCTGTCGCGCGTTTGCTGTCTCGAGCGCAATACCGACGTCTTTGGCGTGTAACCGCGCCTCAATCCCGGCATCAAAATCTTCTGTGATCATTTTCGGAGCCATCAGCGACATCATTTGGCTGCCACCCATGCCATCTTTGATGGCTTCAAATACAGCTTGCGGGTCGGCTCCTAAATGTTTTGCAAAGGTTAAACATTCAGCGACCCCTTCGATGGTGATGGTTTGCGCAATCTGGTTACTGAGTTTGGCGATTTGACCATGCCCAGCATCACCAACACGAGTAATCGCTTTGGCGTAGCAATCGATGACTTGATTGGCGCGTGCACAGGCTTCCGGATGGCCACCTTGCATAACGATCAAACGTGCTTCTTCCGATGCCCACACACCACCGGAGACTGGCGCGTCAACGAATTCCATGCCGGCATCACGTAGTCGTTTGGCGATCTCCATTGTGCGTGCTGGATCAATCGTTGAATGGTCAATAAATAGTGTGCCGGGTGATGCGCTATGGATGGCGCCCTCTGGGCCCGTTAGGACAGACTCAACATCATTGGTTCCAGTGACATTCGTGATCACGATATCGACGTCTGTGGCAACCTCACTCAGCTTCAAGCATGGTGTCGCGCCGAGATCGACGAGTTCTTTGGCTTTGCCTTCAAACACTTCAACGCGTCGTGCATAAAGTTTAAGTTTGAAGCCCCGATTAATCATATGACGGGCCATCGGTAACCCCATGGTTCCGAGACCGATAAATCCTACTGTGAGAGTCATGTTTTGCCTTTGGGTCTGTTGTTTTATTTTTTAAGGAAACGCGCCACGCATCTTGCATTGATTACGTTGCAGTCTGCAACTGTCATCGCAGCCGATCGCCCATGGTGGGAAGCTGATGTTGCCGCTGAGATGTCCCGCATGAAAACCCAGAATGAAGCCATCAGGCAGGCTATCGAAGCTGAGCTTCGCTATCACAATGCTGCTGTATTTGCGGAACTTGAAAAAATATCTGCGCAGTATCTTCAAGAGACCGAAGCACGTTGGACCGAAAATGACGAGGCAGTTATCCGTGATGAGGTTCGACGACTCAACAACTCGATGCGACCGTACTTTGATGCGGGACGGCACCTATTCGATATCGATCGCTACATGACTGAACGTACGAATCGATAAGGGTAGTCGCGGATCTCATCAGCGACCGGAATGTGTTGAAATTGAAGCTTAGTGAAAAATGGGACGGCACTCTCGTGAGCTTTCACAAACAACGCATTGAGTTGTCTGGTTGTTGCCAGTGTGATTGCATGGTCGACCAAATGTTGGCCGAGACCTTGATGACGGGAGTCCGAGTGCACGTACAGGCCATGAATCTGAAGACAGCTCTGATCACCCGGAAGTTCTGACGCATCATCATTCAATACCAAGATCGCAAGTAGTGTGTTGTTCTGATCGCGAAGCCCGTAGAATTGATGGTCGATCCAATCGGACTCACTGTAGCGATACGCATTCACGCTGAGTCGATAAAGACGGTCAGAGAGATTCCATGCGGTGATCGATGATTCCAAAACGGCATTGATTGCGGGCAACGCTTCAGGTGTTTCTTGGGTAAAAATGTAAGACATCACTAAGTCTCCTTCGGTGACTTGGATATTGGGGATTTCGGGCGTTGTTCAACATACTTAGACGGCATCAAACAGCCTACGCATATACACTCGGCGTGATCGGGGTCATGTGTTTCGCGGCAACCTTACCGCTGACAACGATTGCACTCGCTGACTTTTCTCCGACGTTTATCACCGTGATCCGTGCAGTGATTGCGGGTGCTGCCGCCTGCATTTGGATTGTATTCAGTCATTCAACTCGACCAACGCGAGCAGAGATCAAACCGCTGATCGTGAGCGGTCTTGGCCTTATTTTTGGTTTTCCATTGGCGATGGCCATCGGATTGCAGTCAGTGCCGTCCTACCACGGCGCTGTTGTGCTTGGCATTTTGCCGCTGGTGACAGCAGGCTTGTCAGTGATGGTGCATGGTTACCGCGCTCGCCTCGGGTTTTGGGTGTGTGCCTTGGCTGGCGCGAGCCTTGTCATCACATTCACTTTAAGGGAACAAGGTGGTTCTGCAAGTTGGGCTGATCTTTGGCTTGTATTAGCGGCACTGATGGCATCATCGGGCTATGTAATTGCAGGCGATCTTGCAAAACGTCGGCCGGGTCCATGGGTCATCTGCTGGTCGCTTGTGTTGCTATCACCGATTTCTGTCATTGCAACCGTGGTGGTCTGGCCAGACTTTTTTTGGGTACGCCCTGAAAGCTCTCTGCTCGCGTTGTTAGCCCTTGGATTATTTTCAATGTTCTTTGGTTTTTTTGCTTGGAACACGGGCCTTGCACTCGGTGGTATTGCTGAGGTGGGTCAAGTACAACTCCTTCAACTCTTTCTAACCCTCTTATGGGGCAGTATCTTGATTGGAGAAGTCGTGACACTGGATGTATGGATTTTTGCATCGCTTGTCGCATTGACTGTTTACATCGGAAGGAAGCTGGCTTGATGTCAGGTACATTGGATTCAAACGCCTCACGATCACTGGATCGCCGGATTATTGAGTCTGGTATTTCAGGGTATTGCCTGATGATGCGTGCAGCACGATCCGCCTTTGACCGGCTGATGGTTGAGAACCCGACATCGGTGATTTGTGTTGCAGGAGCAGGCAATAATGGTGGTGATGCCTACGGTGTTGCTGCGTTTCTGATGCAGTCAGGAATACCTGTAACAGTTGTATCGTTGGCGAGTTCAAAAGGCGATGCGTTGAAGGCCCGTCATTTCTACGAGGATCTTGGCGGGTTCGTTCTCGACCGACTGCCTACTACCAATCAATGGGATTGGATCATTGATGGAATTCTCGGTACAGGATGTGATCGGCCGCCGGAGGGTTCCATCGCTGACGCGATTACTTGGATCAATAATAGTCGATCATCTGGCGCCCGGGTGATGTCTTTAGATGTGCCATCGGGTCTGAACGCATCGACCGGTGAAGCCTTTGATCCGGTGGTGTGTGCTGACGTTACAGTCACATTCCTTGCAGAGAAAACAGGTAATTTGACGGGTGAAGGCCCAGCCTATGCGGGATTAGTCCACCTTGAGAAGCTTGAGCCTTGGAATGTCCAACCCGAGCCATTGCATACGCGTTTAGTCACTGATGCGGTGATTGATCTACCACGTCAGAAAGACACCGCGCACAAAGGAATCCGAGGCAGCGTGTTAGTTGTCGGTGGCAGACACGGTATGGAGGGTGCTGGGCAATTGTCTGGATTGGCAGCGCTGAGAACAGGTGCCGGGAAAGTGTTTTGGGCAACAGATGCTCCACAGTTTGATGTCCCTGAATTGATTCGCATCCCTTGGGATATCGGTTCAATCGTTGACTGTGCTTCTCGATGTCAGTCTGTTGTTGTAGGACCTGGACTTGGCAATGATGCAGGTGACGTGATCGCTGCGCTTTGGGATCTCGATATCCCCTTGGTTGTGGATGCAGATGCCTTGAATTGGTTATCACAGCATAAGCTGTCGAACCGGCAATCTCCATGGATCGGTACACCGCACCCTCTGGAGGCAAAGCGTTTGACTGGATTGCCGATGGCTGATCGGTTTTCCATGCTCCATGCGTTAGAAGCGCTTTACGATGCGACTTGGGTCCTAAAAGGTGCAGGCACCCTGATTTCAGGGCAACCACCGTGGCTCAATCCAGTTGCCAACGCGGCGCTTGGTACAGCGGGGTCTGGTGACGTACTCGCCGGGATAATTGCGAGTCTATGGGCGCAGGGATCTCAACGGCCCGCAGTCACTGGCGTATGGCTTCATGCAAACGCGTTTCTAAAGGCGCTTGCCGAACGAGGCCCCGATGTCATCGCCTCCGATGCAGTTGATCGAATTGGCCGCATCAAGACTGCTTGATTATTCCAGACCGCTTCCCTAATGTAAGCGCTACCATGGACGGTGATTACAATAAAAATGTTGGAGATATCCCTTGAAAACACGTATTTCGTTATTGCCGCGCATGGGGTTCGATCGGCCTTTTACACAAACTAACCCCTTACAAATCGTTGAAGCAGAGCTTGCAGACCCCGGTCCTGATGAAGTTCTTGTAAAGATTCTGGCAGCAGGGGTTTGCCATTCTGATTTATCAGTAATCAATGGTGATCGCCCACGCCCAACGCCCGTCGCTCTTGGCCATGAAGCAGTCGGTGAAGTTGTGAAAACAGGACCTGGATCGAGTGATTTAAAACCTGGTCAAAGGGTATCCATGGTGTTTGTGCCAAGTTGTGGGCATTGCGATTGCTGTGCCGAAGGCCGTCCCGCATTGTGTGAGTCTGGCCTTGAACATAACTCAAATGGCAGCTTACTTTCCGGTGCGAAGCGGATTTCGGTCAATGGTGAGTCTGTTAATCACCATCTTGGAATATCCTGTTTTTCAGATTACGCAGTCAGCCATCGGCGTAGCCTTGTTCCAATCGATTCAGACTTAGAACCGACGGTTCAAGCAGTATTTGGTTGTGCCGTGCTCACCGGATGTGGGGCAGTTCTCAACACCGCACGTATGCATGCAGGCGAGAAGGTTGCCATCATCGGTTTAGGTGGTGTTGGCTTATCTGCGTTGCTGGGTGCGCATGCAGGTGGTGCAAGTCAAATTATTGCCGTTGATGCCAATCCGGATAGGGAAGATCTCGCTCGAGAATTGGGTGCGGATCATTTCGTTAATGCGAGAGACCCAGATGCTGTTGCGCAAGTCAAAGCATTATCATCTGGTGGCGTGAATTTGGCCGCCGAATTCGCCGGCGTCATGCCTGCATTGGATATGGCCATCGAGGTCACGCGTCGTGGAGGACGAACAGTGACAGCAGCGCTGCCTAATCCTGCTGATCGTTTGTCAGTCGCCGCAGCACGACTCGTGACTGAGGAGCGCGCATTAATGGGATCATATGTCGGTTCCTGCGTCCCCTCGCGAGATATTCCAAATTTCCTCGCTCTGCATAAAAAAGGGTTACTTCCAGTCGATCGGATGATTTCCCACACGTTGGAGTTAGCGGAAATTAACGTCGCCATGGAGCGGTTGGCCGAAGGCCAAGCGGTTCGTCAAATTATCTGTTTTTGAGTGAGTCAATGATGTCCTTATATCAACCGTTATCTTTTGTGAATGGTCAGTGGGTCGGAGCGACCTCAGGCGCAACGTTCGAAGTAGTGAATCCGGCAACCGGGCAAGTGGTTGAATCGGTTGCTGATTTGTCTGCCGCCGATTGTGTGAAAGCCGTTGATGCCGCTGAAGCTGCCTTTCCGGCCTGGGCTGGGCTCACCGCCAAGGAGCGTTCTGCCATTTTGCGTCGTTGGTTCAATCTCATGACGGAACATACTGAAGAACTTGCCCATTTGATCACTGAAGAGATGGGTAAGCCTCTGGCTGAAGCACGAGGTGAAGTGGCTTATGGGGCGAGCTTTATTGATTGGTTTGCTGAAGAAGGTCGGAGAATCTATGGCGATGTGATTGCTCCGCACATGACTGACAAGCGGATTCTTGCGATCAAACAACCGGTGGGTGTCGTGGCAGCCATTACACCGTGGAACTTCCCACTGGCAATGATTACCCGAAAAGTCTCCCCAGCAATCGCAGCAGGCTGCACAGTCGTCATCAAGCCGTCAGAGGATACGCCGCTCACGGCCTTGGCCGTGTGTGAATTGGCGCGACAAGCGGGGATCCCAGATGGCGTGATTAATTGCGTGACTGCTATGGACGCCCCGGCGATTGGTCAGGTGTTAACAGGTGATTCTCGAGTGCGTAAGGTGACCTTCACCGGCTCAACCCAGGTGGGAAAAATTCTTTATCGGCAATGCGCAGACAGTGTGAAAAAAATCTCATTGGAATTGGGCGGGAATGCGCCTTTCATCGTTTTTGATGATGCAGATCTCGATGCGGCGGTTGATGGAGCCATGTTATGCAAATTCCGTAATGCCGGACAAACGTGTGTCTGTGCGAACCGAATTCTGGTCCAAAGTGGGATTCACGACCGTTTTGTTGAAGCGTTTGCTAAACGAGTCAAAGCGATGAAAGTCGCCGATGGCAAAACTGAGGGATCCGACGTTGGTCCATTAATTAACGCAGACGGTAAGGCAAAAGTTGAAGCGCATGTTGAAGATGCCTTATCGAAAGGCGCGACGGCAATCTGCGGCGGTGAGTCGCATGAGGCTGGCCCACTATTTTACAGCCCGACGGTGTTGGTTGGCGTCACAAAAGACATGTTGATGGCGTCGGAAGAGACTTTTGGACCGGTTGCTCCGATTTATCGATTTGACCATGAAGCAGAAGCGATCGCATTGGCGAATGATACGCAGTATGGATTGGCAGCGTATTTTTATACTGAGGATTTGTCTCGAACATTCCGAGTCTATGAAGCCTTGGATTACGG